>CALGUD010000125.1 GCA_937901915.1 uncultured Flavobacteriaceae bacterium | reverse complement strand
TCCCTTATTTAAGGGACACCAAGATAAAGGTGTACTTTGAAAGGATCAGCATCAATAGCAATTACCAACTTACAGAGGGAGTACTGAAGACGGAGTACGACGAGGACTGGGAAGGGGTTATGCAGGGGCTTAACATAGAGTTCCCGGAAGAAGAACAAGTAGAAGCAGAATCTCCGGCAATGGTTAACAACACGGCAACAGCAACAGAGAGTGAAACAGGCACAACAACAGAAGCTGAGGAGATAGATGAATTCATGGCTTATGAAGAAGACCCTTATGAACTCTTTGAAGGGACAACAGAAGAGGTAGGGACTACAGAAGAAACCACGGCAGGGGCTCCGACAGGGCCCTCCGGGGCAAACAATGCCCCAGCCAGCGAAGGGACGGGTAATGTTGATACCCCCTTACAGGTACAGGACAACCAGCTTCCGGAAGGCCAGATATTGGCAAGTACTGCCCATGGTGATGAAAAGTTGATAGATGATATCGGTATAGTTTACAATAGGAATGATACAGTTTCCATAGATTGTAGCAGTAATGGTTTTAAAACAATGATGTTGATAAGGGACACGTCCGGTCCTTCCGTTTCAGATGTCGTGTGGGAACTAACCAACATGAATAATACTTTAGTAGATAAAGTTGTGACCCCACCGGGAAATGTGCTTTATAAATTAGAGTACTCCAGATTAAGAAGTTTGGGCATGTCTCCGGGAGATATCTATGAATTAAAGTCAGACTTAGGCTCGGGTCATGTAATTGTATTTATAGAATGTGTACCCCCGGATGAGCAGGAGCAGGATGATGCCCCGGAGTTTACCCCTATAGTTATTGAATATCAGGGAGTAAATTATCGACAGGAAGAGATTATAAAAATAGACTGTAAAAAGGGAGCGCATATATTTGAATTGTTGGGTCATGACCCATCCGGCGAAGAATTTATCAATTGGGAATTAACTTCCGTTAATGGTATTAGCATTCATAAAACAGGGAACGGGACAGGAAGTAAGTACACGCTCGATTATATGCGATTGTTACAGGCACGGGAGAAATTTCCCGAAGGTATATACCGGTTAATAGTGCACCACAATTATACTTCATTTATGGTGTATATAGAATGCATGGATGACGGAGAATTGGATCCTTTGCTTATTGCCCAAAACTCACCTGCCGGCAATTTAGATGCCACAACCGATACACCGGCGTATTTAGATGAAGAATTAAATTCTGCTTTTCTTTTTGTAGATAATAATTTGTATTTAACTAATAACGCTAAAGATACTTTTATTTTTACGGATTCGCAGCATTATTTCCGCTTAATAGGGTTTCCGGATGAAATAAAAAGTTTCACATGGGAGCTCCGTTCCCTGGATGGAGTTGTATACGATAGCGTAACTTCCGAGCATAGTTCTTACACGTTGGATTTTTACACTGTTTTTGAAGAATATCCTGGGTTGGGGGATCTCTTTGAATTAGTGGTTTACTATGGTGAAAAAAACTTTAAAGTGAATTTAGAATTCATCTTTTCCCAAATCATCACCCTTCCCTATAATGAAATATTGGAACATCTTTTAACCTCAGAAGAAGACAGGCTGCTCGTAGCAAATGATCCGCAACATATCAATAACCTTCAGAACAGGCTTAATGGTTATGAGTTTGGCTCTCTAGTCGGTTTATTGATGCTGCAAATCCCGGAGGAAGTAAACGAAAAAGAAGCTGTTAGACTTCAGGCCATGAATGTTTTAGGGACGATGCTTAGCAATAAATCAGTAGCCCGTTCTTTACTGGATAAAAAATATAAAGTCGTGATTATCCCCAGGGATAAAGCTTTAACAGACATAGAACCTTCTTTAGGAAGGGCATTTAAGAAGTACAGAGGCGTGGCTAGGTACGTTGGAGGACATAAAGTATTTGTAGGTGAAGAGGATATATTAGGAGGGGATTGCACTGCCCCGGGCCCGAAAGATGAATTCTTGACCAGAGAGCCTGGATGCTCTATCCTGGCACACGAGATGACACATGCTGTACATGATTTTGCTGTTTCCATTGAAGAATATGACATTATTTCATCGGCTTATTATTACAATAAAATTGATTATAAAGCCTTCGCAATGTGTGGCTATTACTGGGCGTCAGAAAATCAAGATAAGAAGCCTTATCCCTCGGTTCATGAAGATGAGTTTTTTGCCCGGCTTGGCGAGATTTATCTGGATGTTAGGGATGCAGAGAGCCCAACAGGGCTCAATGGGAAAGAAGCCGTAAGGGAATATCATCCAGAAATTTATGAAATATTAAGAAGGGTATTTGGCAATATTACCCTTAAAGGTGTGGTAGCGCAATAGTATAAGCTTTTAATTGGTTACCCTGTGTGAATAAAGAACGATGAACTTGAAAAATATTAAATACATACTTATAATATTGCTGCTCTTTATTCAGGGTGCTTTTTCCCAGGACTACCCCTGCCAGGTCATGGTGAACATGTCCCCCCCGTACCCTATAACCCTGTCGGGCTATGGGAGCAGTATTCAGGAAAAGATCAACCTAACGGTATTGCTTGGCGACATATCAGAGAGCAGGCGTGAGGTAGGACTGAAGTTTTATGTAGAGGGTAGCAGTGGCTTTCGCGCCGGTAGCGGTGACGTGGTAACCGGCACCTCCCCGCTTGTACTGGAAGGTGGCGTCCCGCTGTACCTTACCCAGTCGGACCTAAGCCCTTATTTCCGTTATGAGAACCTGCAGGGCCTGAACCCACAGGCCTATGGTGCGCTTTTACCTGAAGGGATGTACCAGTTTTGCTTTGAGGTTTACGACTGGCAGAGCA
>CALGUD010000124.1 GCA_937901915.1 uncultured Flavobacteriaceae bacterium | reverse complement strand
GATTTAGCCACTAAGGTATTTGCTTGTCGTTCCCCTTTAACAATGAGTGAAACATACGTACCCGATTTTTCATACTTCCTGCCGACTATAGAATGAATCCCTTTTAAAATTTCCAATTCATCATTAGTATAATTATATATACCTTTGTTTTGATATAAGAACAGAACAAACATACAAACTTTTTTAAACTAATAAAACTTTTTAAACTTATTTTTAAATAATGGAAAGGGATATTGAAGGGAAAGACTTAATTTTGAGTCTTCACAAATTAATCCAGGAAAAAAGAGAGATTGACCGGATATCCTGGGATAACCTGGGAAACCTGATCGGATATTCTGGTGTTGGAGTAAAAAAAGCCCTGAAAAACAAAAGTTTGTCCATTACTAAATTAGAAGAAATTATTATTAAGCTAGAGCTTTTAAAAGACGCTCAAGCGTTAGGATTAAAACTATCTGAAGGTAAACATTTAAGCTTAAACAACTACAATGAAAGTTTAAAAAAGTTAAACTTAAAAAATAATATTTTAAAAAATGAAGAAGACCTGGCTCTACTTGAATCGATATGTATATCCAATTGGGATTTGTTAATGAAAAGGGAAAGCTTTAAAAACAAAGTAGAGTTAACTACTATGAAAAACATTAATAAGATATTGGATGAAAGGTTAGCCATTATATTAAAAAACATTAAAGAGTAAATATGCTTAAAAATTATAGGTTTTGTTTTTCATTATGTTATTGTGATAAATACGTGATAATATCATATTCCTTAAATCACTGACGCTTATACCTTCTTTAAGTATTATAACAGCTTTTTCAGTAAATTTCTCATCCTCGGATTTTATATCTCTTTTTATACGCTCACCCAGGGTTTGAAATACATCTTCGTCGATATATTTCTTTTTGTCTTTTAGTTTGGATAGCGCCTCATCTTGATTCATCTGTTATTGCCCTTCAAATTATTTTTCTAATGAATCTATATATTTTACTGTATCTACAGTATAATTTTCTTTGTCTTCCTGAGGTAGTTTTTCAATGTATTTATCTGAAATAAAAATCGCCACATAATGCACGGATTTTTTAATATTTCTAATCAGTATTCTATTGGTCCTTGTTAGTTGCTTGGTTAAATACAAGGCTATGCAAAAAAAGATAAACACGCCAACGCTACATCCTGCAGCATATAAATGAAGCAGGGGATCATCCACTTGCAAAGTAGGGTCAAATACCCAATATATCTGTATAGAATAAATATAAACAGGCACAAAATAAAAAACTCTATAAGGTCTCATCATGGCACCTATAGCAAGGAGAATAGGGCTAAAACTTTGTGAAACTATCCAGATAAATGTTTCAGGATCCTTGAATCCATAAGTATTCGTAATACCAAAAGTAGTAACTCTATCTGTAAACAGAATTGCTACAGAAAAGATAATTAAGAAAGAGCCTAAAAGTTTACCAAGTATTTTAGTCTGATTGGTCTCCTGGTCTTTCAATTTTTTCTCTATCAACGCTATAGACCGGAGAATAAAGTGTTTCAATTTCAGATGCTTCTTCATTAATGTCTGCTTTTTCACAAGCAAATAGAGAAAAACAAACTGCCAGTAACAATAATAATTTTTTCATTGAAAATGATTTTTATAGTTTGTTTAAAAATATTAAAAATATAAATCATTTTCATCTTTTATTAAAAAAATTGGTTAGGTAGTTTAAGTAATTTCTTCCATATATGCTCTACATTTTTGTAATTTTATATTTACAAATATAGAGAGGGTTACTTTAAATTAGATACGGATAAACCACAAACTTTAATTTAATCTTTTAAAACTAATTAAACAATTGGTCAAAGAAATGTAACGGTTAATAGTTTTAATAAAAGTATTTATACTTCGTTTAAGAGACCTGTGAGTTTTTTTTATTAATTCCTCTATCCTGGTAATGCTTACCCAAACAACTCCCTTACCACATCTTCTATTCTCGAAACCTGTTTTATCTCTATTTTTCGGTTTTTTACGGAAATTTTAGTGTGTTTAGACACATAAATAGTAGCAAAACCGAGTTTTTCAGCTTCAAGTATACGCTGGTCGGCCCTTTGTACAGGACGAATTTCTCCTGCAAGGCCTACTTCTGCAGAGAAACATATGGTTTTATCAATGGAAATATCTTCATTACTGGACAGTATGGCAGCTATAACAGCCAGATCAATGGCCGGGTCATCTACTGTAATACCGCCTGTAATATTTAAAAACACATCTTTCGATCCTAATCGGAAACCTGCGCGCTTTTCAAGTACAGCCAACAGCATATTGAGCCTTTTGGCATTATAACCTGTTGTACTGCGTTGCGGGGTGCCGTAAACCGCAGTACTTACCAGTGCCTGTATTTCGATCATGAGAGGCCTCATGCCCTCTAATGTTGCAGCTATTGCCGTTCCGCTGAGGTCTTCATCATTTTTTGAAATAAGTATTTCAGACGGATTGGCTATTTCCCGTAAACCGCTTCCAAGCATCTCATAAATTCCCAGCTCGGCTGTAGAGCCAAACCGGTTTTTTAATGCCCTTAGAATTCGGTACACATGGTTGCGGTCTCCTTCAAACTGTAAAACAGTATCCACCATGTGCTCAAGTATTTTAGGTCCAGCAATGTTACCGTCTTTTGTTATATGGCCTATAAGAATAACCGGTACTCCGGATTCTTTTGCGTATTTTATGAGTTCAGAGGTGCACTCCCGTATTTGAGAAATGCTCCCGGCCGATGATTCGATATAATCAGAATGTAAAGTTTGAATGGAATCTATAATCAGAATATCGGGATCAACATCATTTACCTGTTTAAAGATATTCTGGGTTTTTGTTTCAGTTAAAATATAACAGTTGTTACTTTCGGGATTAATGCGTTCTGCCCGCATTTTTATTTGTTTCTGGCTTTCTTCACCGGAAACATACAGCGTTTTAAAAGGGAGGTTTAGAGCAATTTGTAATAGTAATGTACTTTTTCCGATACCTGGTTCACCGCCCAGTAAGGTTACAGAACCGGGCACAATACCTCCGCCCAAAACCCTGTCCAGTTCATTGTTTTTTGATGACACCCTCATTTCCTGAGAGGCATCAATTTCGTTTATTTTTAATGGTTTTGAAACCCTTTGGGAGGATGTTGCAGACGATTTCCAACTACTTTTCTCTTCTTTTTGTATAATTTCTTCAACAATAGTGTTCCATTCTTTACATGAAGAACATTGTCCTTGCCATTTGACATATTGCGTACCACAGTTTTGACAGAAAAAAGAAGTTTTTACCTTAGCCATTACCTTGTTAAATGGTTATTGAGTTATTAGGTTATTAGGTTATTGAGTTATTGAGTTATAATGTGAATTCAAAAGTAGTAAAAACAAATCATAACCAGTGCCTGCAGTTCATGATTGGCTGCATACTTTTAGCCCTGTTAGCTACTAACCAAATTAATACCCAAAATCTTCTTTAATGGAAGAAATCCTGTCCAGCATTAAATCTTTAGTAAGGAAATCAATTTCACTCATGGTAAAAGCATTCTCATAAGCTTTTAAGGCCTTTTTAGGTTCACCCAATTGCTCGTAGTATTCAGCTAAAAAGAAAAAACTTAACATTGTGTCAGGAAATGCATCTTTTGAGATCTGCGATAGTTTTTCAAGAGATTCAAGATCCTGGCCTTCTTTAGTTTGAATGGCCGCATAAATTGCCATAATATCATTTAAAGGAATGGCTTTTTCAAACCCGAAAAGTTCCGTTATTGTTTCCTGTCGTTTAATAAAGTATTCAATTACCGGCCCCTCATATGTAAGTACATTTTTTTCATACTCTTCTGTAGTGATGGGTTCATATAAATCGAAAATCAGGTCTAAGGCTTCCGGAAGACCATAAGAAGCCGATGTATAATGCGTGGCATTCTCAAAATTAGAATAATAATAGTATATTTTTGGATTTTCAATACTCTTAATCATATCGTTTAGGGCACTTATCCGGGCTTTATCTTCCACATCCAGATTTCTGCTGGCGTTTGCCAGGTAAAAGAATTTCCTGTCTTTAAAAGCACTTAATTTGTCTGCAATTCTTTCCGTCATTTGCGGAGCAAAAACAGGAGATAAATTTATATAAGCATCAAACAAAGGTTTGTCTCTAAAAAGATAATAATTTATAAAATTAGCAGTAACCCCATGTCCGATAACAGCTTTAAATCCAGCAATATTGTAATTTTGTGCAACCAAGGGAACTAATTCTCTCTCAATAAATTCAAAAAACAAACTTCCTTTATCTTTTGGCAAACCATCTTCATCACTGTAATTACAATCTGCATATCTTAAATTATCATACCCCTGATTAATACCCACAACAATACTTTTGGGCATCAGGTTACTATAAGAATTAAACTTCACGGTTGCTACTGTAAGGTCAAAAAGATAATCGGCATCAAGAACCACAAAAAGAGGATATTTCATTTCCGGGTCATAATTTTCCGGAATATAAAATTGTAATTGCCTGGTTTCTCCAAGGATAGAGGATTTATAAGTGGTTTTCTTTACCTGTGCAAATATTTGCAGAGTGAGAAAAAAACAAATAACAGTGAGCAGTGTTGTTTTCATGGTTAAGCTAAGATTTTTCAAATGTGGTGGAAAGATAAAAAAAAATATCTGAGAAATTACAATTTTAAGATTCTATACCAATCAAGGAGAAACAAGCTTAACTATTCTTGTTATATATGGGTAGAAATATAAATGACAAAATGCCATATGCAACTACTAACAACGTCTGACTTGTCCATACAATCCATCCGAAAGCAGTTCCCGAAGTATAGTCAATACCAAAAACCAATAATGCTTCTGCAACCAAAAGAGGGTAAGAGCCAATCCCACCATTTGTAAAAGATACTGCAAGAGCACCCATTACAAAAGCTGTTATTGCTGTGCCAAAAGATACGTGCGATGTTTCAGGAATAGCAAAAAAACATACATAAAACATACTCAAATACATGATCCATATAAAAATGGTATGCGCTATAAACTGCCATTTACTTTCCATCGTAATAATGGTGAGCACACCTTCCTTAAGACCCAATATGAACTTTTTTATTTTCTGTCCGAGTTTTGACTTTGCCCTTTTTAAAACAAATAAGGCTAATAAAAAAATGCAGATTCCTACAACACCAAATATGATGTATTTGTTTGTGTTTATACTTTTATTCTCAAGAAAATCCAGAAAAACATTAAATTCTGATATAACGGCTACTAAAATGAGTGACAATAAAATAATAAAATCGGCAATTCTCTCTGCTACAATGGTTCCGAAACCTTTTTCAAAAGGGACATTCTCATATTTAGAAAGTACAAGGGCGCGGGAAACCTCACCGGACCGTGGTATGGCAAGATTCATCAAATAAGCAACCCCAACAGCCATAAAATTGTTTGCGTAACTGGATGTATATCCCATAGGTTCAAGGGTATACTTCCATCTGTATGCCCTGGATAAATGACTAAGAAATCCAAGAAACATTGCAAGCACAACGTAAAAATAATTGGCCTTTAAAAAATGTTGTTGTAGATCGGCAAATTCCCCGGGCGAAAGTTTATTATACGTGTACCAGATTAAAAAAAAACCAATAATTAACGGGATGAAAATTTTAAGTTTTTTCAAATTCGGGTTTAGTTTAATGAATTTGTTTTTTCATTTGGAAAAATAACCGACGGCTTAAAACTTTTAGCTTCTTCAAAATCCATAATGCCATACGAAATAATGATTATAATATCACCTTTCTGGACTTTTCGAGCAGCAGGACCATTAAGGGTTATTTCACCACTTTTTTTGGTGCCTTTAATAACATAAGTTTCCAATCTTTCACCATTGTTTATGTTAACAATCTGAACTTTTTCACCCTCAATGATGTTAGCTGCTTCCATAAGAACTTCATCTATAGTAATACTACCTATATAGTTTAGTTCAGCCCCAGTAACGGTAACCCTGTGAATTTTAGATTTAACTACTTGTATTTGCATATTGCAAAGGTATTAATTTAGAGCGATATTGTCTATGAGTCTAACATTGTTTACATAAACTGCAATAAATGCTCTGTAAGATTCATTTTTTTTCTTCTTTTTAACAGTTCTTAGGGTATTTGATTCAGCAATTATAAAATATTCCAATTCAAATATTTTATTTTTACTGAACTCTTTTTCAACCCATTCTGTAATAGTAACAGCACTTTTAGTGCCAAACATGTGTTTAGCCATTAAAAGTGTATTATAAATAAAAGAAGCCTTTTCTCTTATGTCATGAGGGAGTCTTTCATTGCGCGAACTCATTGCAAGGCCGTTAGGTTCGCGGCTTATAGGGCAACCAATTATATTCACAGGTATGGCATGTTTTTCTGCCATTTTTTTTATAACAAGTAATTGCTGATAATCTTTTTCGCCAAAGTATGCATTATGAGGTTTTACAATATCAAAAAACTGTTTTACTATGGTGCCTACCCCGTCAAAATGTCCTTTCCTGAATTTACCTTCCATTTTAAACTCCAGGCCATCAAAGTCAAATTTCTGAGATTTTATGTTTTTTTTATATATTTCATCAACTGATGGAGCAAAAACAATGATATTTGGACTTGCCCCTTCAAGAATTTTTAAATCTTTTTCAAAAGTTTTAGGATACTTTTTCAAGTCCGTTTTATTGTCAAATTGAGTGGGATTAACAAAGATACTTACCACTACAATGTCATTTGCTTCCAAAGCCGCTTTTACCAGTGAGAGATGGCCTTTATGCAAGGCGCCCATGGTAGGCACAAGGCCTATGTGAAGCCCCTTTTTTTTTAAAAATTCTATGTGTTCAGATAATGGTCCTTTTTGTTCAAAAACATCCATAAAAAATAATTAAAAAGTGTGCAAAGCTATACAAATAAAATAATTTAGGCATATTTTTTGTAATTTTGCATTCTTTAGGCCGAATAATAAAAGAAATTGATTGATTTTATGACTGACAAAAAGGTTTTATTTGTCGCTTCAGAAATGGTTCCTTATTTACCTGAGAACGAGGTGTCCTCCCTGGCTTATGAAAGTCCGCGTATGGTAAATGAAATGGGTGGGCAAATCCGAATTTTTATGCCACGTTTTGGTAATATAAATGAAAGAAGGCATCAGCTTCATGAAGTTATCAGGCTTTCAGGTATGAATTTAGTTATTAATGACATGGATATGCCGTTAATTATTAAAGTTGCTTCCATTCCTAAAGAAAGAATACAAGTTTACTTTATTGACAATGATGAATACTTTAAGAGAAAGGCGACTTTTTCTGACGAAGAGGGAAATTTGTTTCCGGACAATGATGAAAGGGCTATCTTTTTTGCAAAAGGGGTTGTTGAGACTGTTAAGAAACTAAATTGGGCCCCCGATGTAATTCATGTTCATGGATGGATGGCATCATTATTGCCACTTTATTTAAAAAAATACTATACCGGTGAGCCGTTATTCTCTGAAAGTAAAATTATAACCTCAGTATACAACAAAGGCTTCGAAGGTACGTTAGATGATGATATGTTTAAGAAAGTAAAATTTGACGGATTTAGTGATGATGATATTGAGGTTCTTAAAGATGCAACTTATAACAATATACTTAAAGTGGCTATCAATAATTCTGACGGAGTAGTAGTTGCTTCAGAAGCAATACCTGAAGATCTTAAAAATTTTATTTCTTCCCTGGATAAACCCGTACTTTCGTTTGTGTCCTCAGAAAACTCAACAGAAAGATACTCAGATTTTTACAACGAAAAAATTTTAAGTTAAATATCATTTTACAACAATATAAATGAAAAAGAAAAATGCCCTGACAGCAGTATCAATAGCCTTGATTACTATTTTTTTGATAGGATGTGATAAAGAGCCCAGCACAATTGGAAGTGAAGTTATTGGAGAAGGTAATTACGAAACCAAAAAAGCGACTTTTGATGTAATAGCATACAACAGGAACCTTAATAGTGTAAGAACAGACGGATTAGGACATTACCAGTTAGGAACGTATGTACACCCTGTTTTTGGAACTACAAAAGCAAGTGTAGTTTCTCAACTTTCTTTAAGTTCTGCTAATCCCAGGTTTGGGTTGTTATCTGCCGCACAGGAACTGGAAAGGTACCAGGAAAACCAGGCTACACCAGACACTCATTTAATTGATGATGAAGCAGAGACCGTAACTGCTGTTTATCTACATATACCCTTCTTTAGCAGCCAGATTGCGGATGATGATGAAGACGATGATGAAGACGATGAAACACCAGAGAATTGCAGGATTCACGATTTTAAATTGGATTCTATTTATGGAAACAGAGAAGAGAATTTCAATATTACTGTAAGTAAGGTGACCGATTTTATTCAATCCTTAGATCCTGATTCTAATTTTGAAACTACAAAAGCATATTTTTCAGACGATACTTTTAATGTTGATCCAACCCCATGGTTTCAGGGAACCCATCAAATACAAACAACTAGTTATGTAATTGAAAGGAATACAGGGTTAGAGGATAATGATAATACCGATGAAAATGAAGCAATTACTTGCGAAACTATCCCGCCAGGGATCCGGATTCTGCTTAGTGAAACATCTGTTTTTCAAGAATTCCTGGATGCTGAGGGGTCCGATGAGCTGGCATCTAATGCAAATTTTAGTGATTATTTAAGGGGATTAATGATAGAAGCCGATGCAACTGATCTTATAATGTTTTTAAATATTAATGAGGCTTTTTTAAGTGTAGAATATAATTTTCAAAGAATTGATAATAAAAATACCACAGAAGATACAAGTGATGATGAGGTAGTTACCGGTGAAAGTCATTTTAAGATAAACCTTAGTGGAAAAATCATTAATCTTTTTGAAAATGAAGAATATCCCACCGCAGTTAATTTTGATGAACAAAATCCTGAAAATCTATACGTTAAAGGAGGCTCGGGAACATATGTAGAGCTTAATTTGTTTGACGAAGATAGAACGGTGTTAGATACAATACCTCAAAACTGGCTTATAAATGAGGCAAGCCTGGTCTTTTATGTTGATGAAGACGATTTATCAGGATATGATGATTTTCATCAACCCGACAGGATTTATCTTTATAATTTAACCAATGAAACGACGTTGGTAGATTATAACTTTGACTTCATCGGAAGTACACCCGCAAGTCAAATTAAATATCCTATTTTTGGCGGCACTTTAGAGGATAATGATAGTGGGCCTAAATACAAAATCAGGATTACTGAGCATATAAACAGAATTATAAGAAAGGATTCTTCAAATACAAAGTTAGGATTGTTTACAACTAATAATATTCTGAATGTTCTGAACGTAACCGGCAAGTATGATAGAGATGATGAACTAAGTGATGGAGAACTATTAATCCCACAGGCATCAATTACCAGTCCATTTGGAACTATTTTGCATGGGACTGATGAGAATGTGCCTGAAAACAAAAGGCTTAAATTGGAGATTTATTATACTGAACCTTAATTAAATTATTTTTTATGTGTGGAATTGTTGGATATATTGGACATAGAGATGCATATTCAATCATCATCAAAGGACTTGAAAGGCTAGAATACAGAGGGTATGACAGTGCAGGTCTTGCTTTATTCGATGGCACAAAAATTAATTTATGTAAAACTAAGGGAAAAGTCAAGGACCTTATAGATAAGTCTGAAAAGGACAACAATATCCACGGAACATTAGGCATAGGCCATACCAGATGGGCAACTCATGGTGTTCCCAATGATGTTAACGCACACCCGCATTATTCTAATTCAGGAGACCTGGTAATTATACATAACGGAATAATTGAAAATTATTCATCACTTAAAGAGGCATTAACAAACAGAGGATATGTTTTTCATTCTGATACTGATACAGAAGTATTAATAAATCTTATAGAAGATGTAAAGAAGAATGAAAAAGTTAAATTAGGAAAAGCCGTTCAGATAGCGTTAAACCAGGTTGTTGGTGCGTATGCTATTGCTGTTTTTGATAAAACAAAACCCAATGAAATAGTGGTTGCCAAACTAGGTAGCCCTCTGGCAATAGGTATAGGTGAAGATGAATTTTTTATTGCATCAGATGCATCCCCATTTATAGAGTTTACTAATAATGCTATTTATCTTGAAGATGAGCAAATGGCTATTATAAGAAGGGGTAAAGAGATTAAAGTTAGGCAAATTAAGGGTGATTCGGTAGTGGCGCCATATATACAAGAACTTCAGCTAAATCTTGAACAAATTGAAAAGGGGGGATATGATCATTTCATGTTAAAAGAAATACATGAACAACCTAAAGCAATTCAAGACACATACAGAGGGCGGCTTTTAACTGGTGAAAACATCATTAGAATGGCCGGAATTGAAGACAACCTGAGAAAATTTACAAACGCTAACAGAATTATTATAGTTGCTTGCGGAACATCATGGCATGCCGGGTTGGTGGCCGAATATATTTTTGAAACCATTGCTACTGTTCCGGTAGAAGTAGAATACGCCTCAGAATTCCGCTACAGGAATCCGGTTATTAGTCCTGAAGATGTCGTTATAGCTATTTCACAATCCGGTGAAACCGCTGATACCCTGGCGGCTATAAAACTAGCTAAACAAAAAGGAGCTTTTGTTTTTGGTGTATGTAATGTGGTAGGCTCCTCAATTGCAAGGGAAACGCATGCAGGTGCTTATACTCATGCAGGCCCCGAAATAGGGGTGGCTTCTACCAAAGCTTTTACTACTCAAATAACAGTATTGGCTTTGTTAGCATTACGATTAGGTAAAGCCAACGGAACATTATCTAATTCTGAATTCCATCAGTATTTGGTTGAAATGGAAGCTATACCTGAAAAAGTAGAAAAATGCCTTTTAGTTGATGAACATGTAAAACATATTGCATCTATTTATAAAGATGCAACCAACTTCTTATATTTAGGGAGGGGATATAACTTTCCCGTGGCTTTAGAAGGCGCATTAAAACTTAAAGAAATATCATATATTCATGCTGAAGGGTATCCGGCGGCAGAAATGAAGCACGGACCCATTGCTTTAATCGATGAACAAATGCCGGTAGTTGTTATTGCTACTAAAAAAGGACATTATGAAAAGATTGTAAGCAACATTGAAGAAATTAAATCCAGAAAAGGAAAAATTATCGCTGTTGTTACAGAAGGTGATGTAGATGTAAGAAAACTTGCAGATTATGTTATTGAAGTACCAGATACAGTAGAATGTTTAACACCACTTCTCACTACCATACCTTTACAATTGTTATCATACCACATAGCAGTTATGAGAGGCTGTAATGTAGACCAGCCAAGAAATTTGGCGAAGTCTGTTACAGTCGAATAACAATATATTTTTTTTAATCTTAAGATAATTTTAATAAAGATTAAAAAAATATGTATCTTGGTATTATCAAATTGCTAATTTATTTGAGAGTAATTGATAATAATTGATTTTGTATGGGTATTTTCCAACAATAACACAATCTTTATTTTAATTCTCTCGTGTACATATCTGAATATGTACAATCATAACAACAAATTTATTTTTTATAATGAGAACAATTCTATACGCATTATTTGTATTATGTGGGGTATCTTCATATGCGCAAACTACAATTACAGGACAGGTACTTGATGAAAACGGAGGGCCTATCCCGTCTGCCAATATTGTTATTGAAGGAAAAGGGATTGGTACAGTTACAGATTTTGATGGTAATTTCACCTTAGTTACAGATGAAGTTCCACCTTTTCAGTTAACTGCTTCCAGTATTGGTTTTTCCTCATCTACAGTATCTGTAACTCAAAACAATCAAACGGTTGCATTCAATTTAACGGAACAACAAACACAACTGGATGAGATAGTCGTTTCTGCTTCCCGTACACCCGAGCGTATTTTCGAATCGCCTGTAACGGTAGAACGCTTTGGATTAGCGGAAATAAGAAATACTGCCTCGGTGGGTTTTTATGACGGGCTCGAAAATTTAAAAGGGGTAGATGTAAACACAAATAGTTTAACATTCAAATCAGTAAATACCAGGGGGTTTGCAACATTTGCAAATACCCGTTTTATGCAGTTGGTAGATGGTATGGATAACTCTGCACCAGCTTTAAACTTTCCACTTGGAAACTTACTGGGAATGATAGAAACAGATGTGCAAAGTGTCGAATTACTACCCGGGGCATCATCTGCATTATACGGAGCAAATGCTTTTAATGGTATTTTATTTATGACCAGTAAAAACCCATTTGATTTTCCTGGTATAAGCGCTTATTTTAAACAAGGAATAACTTCCCAGGAAGTGGCAGGTGACAATCCTTATACCGATTTCGGAATTCGAGCGGCTCATAAATTTACCGACCACTTTGCAGCAAAAGTCAATTTCAGTTACCTGAAAGGAACCGATTGGGCTGCGGATAACATGACAGCTAAACCCGGTACAGGAGATACAAGGGCCGACCTGGATTATGATGGTATAAATGTGTATGGGGATGAGGTTTCTACAAATATCAGGTCAGCTTCAGGAGGACTAGGAATTATACCGGATGTAACTGTGAGCA
>CALGUD010000123.1 GCA_937901915.1 uncultured Flavobacteriaceae bacterium | reverse complement strand
CTCCAGCACTTGTACAGGCCTCTATCATTTCGCGACAGTCTTTTGCCGTAAGTGCCATTGGTTTTTCAACAATAACATGCTTACCGGCTTTTGCCGCTCTTATTGTAAATTCCTTATGCATGGAATTTGGTAAAACTACATATACCAAATCAATATCTTTATTAGTAGCTATAGCGTCAAAGTTCTCATAGTTATAGATGTTTTTATCAGGAATATTATATTTTGCTTTCCAGCTTTTCGCCTTGGCAGGTGTTCCGGTTATGATGCCGGCCAGGCGACAATATTCTGTTTCTTCCAGCCCTTGGGCCAGTATATTAGCATAACGGCCGAGTCCGCAAAGTGCTATATTTAATTTTCTGCCTTTATAGATTCCTCTATTCATGCCTGAAAGTGGAAGAAAGGAGGGAAGAGAGGCAGTAACAGCAACAGTACCTACTCCCATGCTTAAATTATTTACGAATGTTCGCCTGGATATTTTTTTCATAACACATGTTTTAAAGATACTAATATTAGTAGCTTTTTTAAGTAACCTGTTACATTTAGGAGATATTTGTTCAACAACCTCTTCAATATTTAATTTTCTCTACAGAAATTATATCTTTATCCTTTCTCAAACAAATTATGAAGTCATACACTATCTTATTTATAATTTCGATTTTATTATTATCCTGTAAAAAGGATTTAAAAAACGTTTCACAACCTTCTTACGGACAGTATGTGGCTCATTTGGAATTAGATTCCACCTATGTAAAAATTACCGAAGTGGTGGACAGTATTGATACTCCCTGGGATATTGCATCAGGCCCGGATGGCTATGTATGGTATACCGAGTTGCTGGGAACTGTAAACCTGCTGAACCTGCAAACGGGACAGAAAAAGCAAGTTTTAAAACTTCCTGATGTATTTTATAAAAAATCACACGGGCTTTTAGGTTTTACACCGTACCCCGAATTTAAGGAGCATCCGTATGTGTATTTGCATTATACTTTTAGAATCCCCTTGGATGACACCCGGGAAGATGTGAAGTCGAGAATTGTGCGTTACACATTTACCAATGATACACTTACAGAGCCATTTATTCTGTTGGACAGCATTGTTGGAAAAACGTATCACAACGGATCACGATTGGTTATTTCACCGGATGAAAAATTGTTTTTTAGTATGGGTGATGCCGGAGACCCGGAGCTTTCACAAGATAATAACCATTTCAATGGAAAAATTTTAAGGTTGAACCTGGACGGGAGTATTCCGGAGGACAATCCCATTCCCGGAAACGCGGTGTGGTCACGTGGACACCGGAATCCGCAGGGATTGGTGTATGCAGCTAATGGCAATTTGTATAGTTCGGAACATGGGCCTAATAATGATGATGAGGTTAACCTCATTGTAAGGGGCGCCAATTACGGATGGCCCGATGTGAATGGGTTTTGTGATCTTGAAAATGAAAAAAATTTTTGTAAAGATTCAACTATTACAGAACCTTTAAAAGCATGGACACCCACTGTGGCTACAGCCGGATTGGATTATTACGGGTATGATCATATACCCGAATGGAATAATACCTTATTGTCTGTTAATTTGAAAGGAAGGGCACTTCGTGTTTTAAAATTGAATGCTGAGGGAGATAGTATAACCGGGGAACGTATTTATTTTCAGAAACGTTTTGGGAGGTTAAGGGATGTATGTGTAAATGATAAAGGCGAGGTATTCCTGGCTACGAGCAACCGTGACTGGCACCCAAGGTATCAACCGTGGATGTACGATTCCTTGCCACCAGCCGGAGATAGAATTATAAAACTTGAGCGGGTTTCACCCGAATCAATAATGGAGAAGGACATTATTGTAAAAGAAGATGCTGAGGCGATGAAATTAGCAAGTGAAGTATGGGACTTTGATGTGAAAGACCACGATATGGGCACCGGGGAGAGATTATATCTTACTCATTGTGCATCTTGTCACCGTCAGGATGGAACAGGGGCAGAGGGTCTAATTCCACCCTTAAGTAACACAGATTGGGTTGTGGGCGATAAGGGCCGGTTAATCCGCCTGGTACTTAACGGACTCTCTGAACCGATAGAAGTAAATGGTAAGGTTTACGAGCAGGAAATGCCGGGCTATGCCAACTTAAAAGATGAGGAAATAGCCGATATCCTTACCTATATCCGAAATAGTTTTGGAAATGAAGCTAACCCTATTATTCCCGGTGAAGTATATGAAGAGAGAAAATAATGCTTATGGTTAAGCATACTGAGTCATTACAATACGCTCTTTGTAAATAATATCAGGGAGTTTTTTTTTCAAATTCCGGACAATCCAATTTCAAGTCATTGGGAAGTATGTCGTTTTTTATATAATGGCAGTAATGTTTTTGATCATTACCATCATAGAATTTACACCCTGAACACATTCGTTGTACACCTATCACTCCGGTTTTATTGAGGCTGTAAATAAGCTTTGTAAGGGTTTGGTATACATTTTCCAGCTTAGAAATATCCATTTTATCAAGCTGATCTTTTATTGGACTCGCAAAATTATGCGTTCGCTCCACTACTTTTGTTCCCTCTTCTGACAGGGATATGGTATAGCTTCTCCCATCAGCTGTTCCATAGGTTTTATGAATCAGATTTTTAGCTTCCAATACACGTACGGCATCGCTAATGGTAGGTTTTGTAATGCTAAATTCTTTTGCCAGGTGACTCACATTACATAATTCATCTTTATGGTAAGCAACAAAAATAAGGATCTGAATTTGAATAGGACTTAATCCTAATGCTTTGGCTTGTTCCCACAATAAGCTCTTAAACACTTCTGATATACGTTCCAGGCCTACTACAATTTTACTTGCTAGGTCATTTTGTTGAAATTCAGTATTAAATATACTCTTGTTCATAGAAAAAGCCTGTTAAGAAGTCTCTTAACAGGCAAAGTTAGTATTCCTAATTAATTTTAAAAATATAATCAGGGATTTTAATTTGTTTTTACACTATAGGGTAATGAAAGGTCGCCACTGGCAACGCTATATACCTCATAAACACCCAGCATAGGTTTTCCATTCATTTCGGTATTTACTTGCATAAAAGCAGTTACACCATCGTATTTAAAATCCGTTTGATGATTCATCCTATAACCGGGCACAACTACACTAATACTGTTATTTTTTGTTATAACCTGAAATCCCGGCGAATCCATGTACATAGGCATACCCGGATTTGTAGGTGGTAAGATGACACTAGTATCTCCCATCGGAATTTCTTTAACGGATAGCCCACCCTTAACACGTGAGTCATTATGAAGTACAACCCAATGAGAATGCCAAACAACGCCATCATTGTCATATAGTCGGTCATTGTTTTCATCCCACAAAGGAGTATCATCAAAATCGGGATGGGAAGTTAAAGCCAAGGCTACAATTCCTTCTGTGTAGCCAAAACCAACGTCCGTAGGTTTGAGAGTTGTAGGAAATACATAACCTAGTACCGGAGCACCATTTAATTGTCCAACCGGGGTAGGAGTTGTACCACCTGCTTTACCTTTTACTTTAATTTCCCAGACGGTAATTTTTAATTCATCATTATAAGTTACATTAACTTCTGTGATTTTAAAATCGTCTTCTTCATTATAATCGGGTTCATTACTACAAGCAAAACTTCCCGAAGAAATTAAAAGAACCAAAATACATTTGACTAATCTTTTCATGATAATTTAGATAGGATTCCTAATTATTTTTAATAAATTTTTTAATTTTTCAAATCCTGTAAGGATGCACCATAATTAATATGCAATACGTTACCTGTAGGTGTAACTAAAGCGGGAACAGAATTAACCCCTTTTGATTCTGCTTCGGTGATTCGGGACAATTCAGTTCCCAAATGAACAATATCCACTTCAGTTGAAGTTATTAAATTAATGATTTCCTGTTCTGCTTCTACACATACAGGGCATCCGGCGTGATAAAAAATTGCTTTACTCATTTTGATTAATTTTAAGTTGTTTAGCAAAATTGCTGGAGCAAATATAGTTAGGATTCCTAACTAAAAAAATATTTATTTATTTTTTTTTAGATTTTTTTCCCCTGTTTACAGAAAATGTTTCTAAATCAGGTCATTATCTATTTAAAAATCTGGATTATAGATTAAAATGGCTTGCATACATCTTAACTTATTTTTAGGAGTTGAAATGTTAAAGAGTTTTATCTTTACTTTTTAAATATTGATATATAAAGTTTAGAAGACTATTAGCCATATGCCAACAGACTGTATACCCTTTAAAGATACCGGATATTTTTCCGATCTTATTTGTGATTATCTGGCCGGAGATAAAAAGTTACAACCATTTTACAATAGGTTTCCATCCCTCAAAAACTTTAAAGGACAGATTGAAGAGAAGAAGCAGTCATTTCCGAAAGAAAGCAGGAATATTCTGGTTGGTGCAATAACTAAGCAATATAAAAATACAGAAGCATCTGCGTTAACACTAAATAATGTTGAATCTCTTAAAAGTGAAAATACATTCACTATAATTACAGGCCACCAACTCAATTTGTTTACCGGCCCACTATATTTTTTATATAAAATAATATCAACCATTAACCTTGCTGAACAATTAAAGGAAAAGTACCCGGATCATAATTTTGTGCCAGTATATTGGATGGCGACAGAAGATCACGACTTTAAAGAGATCAACTATTTTAATTTACACGGTAAAAAATTTCAATGGAACAGGAATGTTTCGGGAGCAGTAGGGGAGTTATCTACCGAAGGGCTCGATGAAGTTTTTAATTTGCTGGATCTGGAACTCGGTTCGGGGAATAATGCCGATAAGGTTCGGGAGCTTTTTAAAAAATCCTATCTGAAACATCACAATCTAACCGGTGCAACGCGTTACCTGGCAAATGAATTATTTGCGGAATATGGGTTGGTTATTGTGGACGGGCATGATAAAGAATTAAAAAAACTTTTTATTCCCCATATTTTAGATGAATTAGAAAATCAAACTTCCAATAAATCCGTATCAGAAACAGTTAAACAATTAAACGATCTGACAGGGAAAAATTATAATATACAGGTAAATCCACGGGAAATTAATCTTTTTTACCTCGCTGATGGCTTACGTGAGCGGATTGTAGAATTGGAGGGTGAGTATTTTGTCAATGAAACGGATATTAAATGGAATAAAGAAGAAATTATTAAAGAAGTAAATGAATTTCCGGAACGGTTTTCTCCCAATGTAATTATGAGACCATTGTACCAGGAAGTCATTCTGCCAAATCTGTGTTATATTGGGGGGGCAGGTGAACTGGCTTATTGGTTTGAATTAAAATCATATTTTGAGGCCGCTCAAGTTCCCTTTCCTGTATTGTTGCTTCGAAATTCCGTTTTAGTGGTCACCGCAAAGCAAACGGGAAAGTTAAAGAAGCTGAATATTACGTATCCTCAGTTATTTATGAAACGCCATGCCTTTATCAACAAAAAAGTAAGGGAAATAAGCGATATAGATATTGATTTTAGTCCACAAAAGGAACATTTGCAAAAACAGTTTGAAGGTTTATATGAACTGGCAAAACAAACCGATAAATCTTTTATAGGAGCAGTAAAGGCCCAGGAAGTTAAGCAGTTAAAAGGATTGGATACGCTAGAAAAACGTTTGTTGAAAGCCCAGAAAAGAAAACTGGCCGATGAAGTTTCTCGAATGGCTGATATTCAGAATGAACTTTTTCCAAACGGTTCTTTGCAGGAGAGGAGTAGTAACTTTTCAGAGTTCTATCTGGAGTATGGTACGGAGTTAATTAAGCGATTGAAAAATGATTTGAAACCATTGAGTGAGGAGTTACTGATCCTTAGTCTCTGATTACATTTGAAAGTGATTCAATAATTTTATTTAATCGTGCCCGGGCTAATATTGTGCCTGTATACTTACCGATAATCCCCATCATTAAGGTGAAAAGTATCCAGTATTTTATATAAGGGACTGGAATGTCATCAGTAACCAGAAAATAAATAATCATTAAAAGACATCCCAGGGTTATGCTTACAGTAATATAAAAGGTTCCGGTATTAATCCCACAACAGTTATACGCTGCGTTAATTATTTTTGTCCATCGCACATTTTCATCAATACTAAGCTCCGGAAGTTGGAGGTAAATCCTTTTATATTTCCTGTCAATGCAGGTAAGCTTTAAAAGATCTTGCTCATTTGATATGATCAATTCATCATCCATAGACGGTTTAATTATATATCAAGCAAATCTACATTGTAATAGCAATACTATATAAGAGGGAAATGTTCTGTTTTAAGGGGGATTTTACCTTGTGAAATATCCTCATAAGAAAACTGCATATACTTACATTTAATTCAAATTTTTTGGCTGTCCATGTATGTTAAATTCTACATTAAAATACTTATAAAATGTTATTTCTGTAACTTTGTTTAAAATGAAAACTGCATGCATAATATAGATATAGACCTGGTGGAAATGACCCTGGATGTAATGAAGTATGCCATGGGTAGGATAACCAAAACAGATCCTGAACTGGGAAGGGCTAAACCTGAAGATGAATTAAAAAAACTGGTAGGAGAAACTATAACCCCCACCGGTATTGGAGGTGAAAAGGCATTCCAGTTGTTCAGAGATGTACTGGTAAAGGCAACGGTACCTATTGATCATCCGCGACATCTGGCATTTGTGCCTGCATCCCCAACCCGGGCAGCCATCATGTTTGACCTGGTAACATCGGCGTCTAGTATTCACGGTGCTTATTGGATGGAAGGGGCCGGCGGCATTTTCTGCGAAAATGAAGCCATGAAATGGCTTGTAACCCTTACAGGGCTACCTGCCGGCGCCTTCGGTGTTTTTACCAGCGGCGGTACTGCAGCCAATCTGTCGGCTATGGTAACAGCAAGGGAGGCCTGGAGAGAGAAAAATGAAGAAAATAACAATATCAGGGGACTCATCATAACTTCCGAAGGTGCCCATTCATCTGTAAAAGCCATGGCGAAAGTTATTGATGCCCATGTACTTTTGGTAGAAACAGAAGATAGACTTACCGGAACAGCTCTTCATGAAACTATTCAGAACCTACCGCCTGAACAGCGAAAACGTTTATTTGCTGTAGTAGCTACAGGAGGCACAACCAACGCAGGAATTATAGATGATTTAACCGGCATTGCTTCCGTTTGTGAAAAAGAAAATTTATGGTTTCATGTAGATGCTGCCTATGGTGGTGGTGCCTTGGCGGTCGATTCCGTAAGGTCCCTGTTCAACGGAATCGAAAGGGCAGACAGTATCACCATCGATCCGCATAAATGGTTATTTTCACCGTACGATTGTGGTGCCGTAATTTATAAAAATCCTGCGCTAGCAAAAAAAGCACACACACAGGAAGGATCTTATCTTGAAATTTTTAATGACGAGGGAGCCCGCGGATTCAATCCGTCCGACTATCAAATTCAATTAACAAGAAGGGTAAGGGGACTACCGTTATGGTTTTCGTTGGCTATGCACGGTACAGACAAATATAAATGGGCTGTGGGGAGAGGTATTGAACTGGCAAATATTGCAGGGCAGATGATAAAAAATGATTTCCCCGATATTGAACTGGTACGTGAGCCTGGTTTATCTTGTGTATTGTTCAGAAGAATAGGGTGGACGGCAGAGGATTATAAAAAATGGACCTATAAAAATCATGAGGATGGCTTTGCATTGGTAACGCCGACAAAATGGAAACAGGATAATAAATATGAAACCGTATCGCGTTTTTGTTTTATTAATCCCGATACAACCGAAGAGGATATAAGGGGAATTTTAAAGACAATGGCATAGTTAGTTAATTTGTTTATTAAAATAGTTAATGAATACCTTTCCATTTTACCATTAAATAGTATTTTTGCGCATGCAAAACGATGTACTTATTTTAGACTTTGGATCGCAGTATACTCAATTAATAGCACGAAGGGTTCGTGAGCTTAATATTTATTGCGAAATATATCCATATAATCAACTTCCAAACAATATTTCAGAATTTAAAGCCGTTATACTTTCCGGTAGTCCTTTTTCAGTAAGAGGTGAAGATGCACCACATCCTGACCTGTCCGAAATAAGAGGGAAAAAACCAATATTGGCGGTTTGTTACGGGGCTCAGTATATAGCTCATTTTGACGGAGGTGAAGTTGCACCCTCGAATACCAGGGAATATGGAAGAGCAAATCTCTCCTATATTAAAGAAGATGAAATATTTTTTGAAGATATTCCAATAGGTAGCCAGGTGTGGATGAGCCATAGCGATACCATCAAAAAATTACCAAAAGGAGGAGTGAAACTTGCAAGTACACATGACGTTGAAAGTGCAGCTTATAAAATTGAAGGAGAAGAAACATATGCAATCCAATTTCATCCGGAGGTGTACCATTCAACAGATGGTAAAAAAGTACTGGAAAATTTTCTTGTAAAAATAGCCGGTGTTGAACAAGACTGGACCCCGGATAATTTTGTAGATCTCACAGTAAAGAGTTTAAAAGAGCAGGTAGGCAATGATAAAGTGGTTTTAGGACTTTCAGGAGGGGTCGACTCAACTGTCGCAGCCGTATTGCTCAATAAAGCAATTGGCAGTCAACTGTATTGTATATTTGTTAATAACGGCTTGCTTCATCCCATTTACGGACCGAGCGTTAACGGGGATGGACATTATGCCTTTGACCGCGATGAGTTGCTTATCTG
>CALGUD010000122.1 GCA_937901915.1 uncultured Flavobacteriaceae bacterium | reverse complement strand
TGAATGCTTTTTTTTAATATGTATCCTAAAAACGGCTTACTCCTGAAACTGCCTAGAGGAATAATATTTTAGCGACAAGTTTTTTCGGTATTAACACAACAATAAACAAACACATTTATATTTATTTCTCTTATCGATGCGATGGTAGTGTGTTAACTCTTTTTCACCCTAAACTTTTCAATCTCTTCAACAGAAAGGCCTGTAAACAACGCTATTTTCTTGATAGGTTCACCTGCTTTTTTCATTGCTTTTGCTATCTCCATCACCTTTTTCTGTTCGGCAATTTTGGCGGCTTCTTTTTTAAGGCGTTGTTCCAGTACATAGGAGGGTACAAATTTGGTGCTTTCCCGTAACGTGTCCATTAACCCCACATCGGTAAAGCTTATATAACTTTTTTCGGAAATGATTAAATGGTCCAGCACTTCGGTATTTACAATAATACCTACCTGTATAAGGCGGTCCGTAAGGTTTTTGTCGCCATCGGAGGGTTCCAGTTCACCGCTGGGGTGGTTGTGGCAGAGAATGATCTTTACAGCCCGTTTTTGCAAGGCAAGGCTAAACACTTCCATGGGTTCGGCCAGTGTTTTGTTTACCGTTCCCAGGCTTATGAGTTCTATAAAAAGAATGCGGTTGTTGTTTTCCAGCCCGATAACCCAAAAGTGCTCACGGTTCCGGTCTATTTTGTTCTCACGCAATAAGATGCGTTGCATAATACCGTACAGGTCATCAGAATTAAGGATCTTAATTTTTTCGCTCTCCGATAGTTTTATATCCATAGATCAAAAATAAGGTTTTCTAAAATAGGGCCCGGGATTTTATTTTTTTTCACTAATCCCGGGTTGTTTTAGCTGCATTTAGTTATAGTATTTTTTCATTAAACGGCGGTGTAGCCACCGTCAATGAGGTAATATCCACCGGTTATAAATGATGATTTTTCCGAACTTAAAAATAATACTAATTCTGCTACTTCCTCTGCTTTGCCCAATCTGTTCATGGGATGTTTAGACTTGAGCACTTCAAGGGTTTCAGCATCTAATGCGTCTAACAAAGGTGTTTGAATGTATCCCGGGCCTACTGCATTGCACCGGATGTTTTTTTGGCCGTATTCGGCGCTTATATTCTTTGTTAAACCAACAACGGCGTGCTTGGTTGCTGTATATGCAGACGACATAGGGGCAGCTACGGTTCCGTGAATAGAGGCCATATTGATAATTACCCCACCACCATTTTTTTCCATTTGCTCGAGTTCATACTTACAGCCAAAGAACACCCCGTTTAGATTAATATCAACTACTTTGTTCCAGCCGTCTATCGAGTAGTCTCCGGTTAGATTTTGTTCCCCTCCAATTCCGGCATTATTGCAGGCAATATCTAATCTTCCATATTTTTCTACTGTTTGTTGGATCAAATTTTGAACATCTTCCTCTTTAGAAGCATCTGCTTCAATAAAAAACGCTTCTCCACCTTTAGATTTTATCTGATCCACAACAAGTTGGCCGTTTTTTTCACTGATGTCGTTCACAATCACTTTAGCCCCTTCTTTTGCATACAAAAGCGCTATGGCTTTACCGATCCCTGATCCGGCCCCGGTTATTAATGCTACTTTATTCTCTAATAATTTCATCTTCATTCATTTAAATTAGTTATTTTATCATTATCACTCCACGCTTGGGGCCCATAAGTGTGTGCGGTTCATGAAGTTTATATTTGTCCGAACTTTAAAGTTATTAAAATTAACGGGAGATATTGGGAGAATTTTCAAATTATTTGGTTTGGATACCAAAATCTACCCTTTCCGTCTGAGGCTGTATAAAAAGATTAATATAAGGCAAACAATGAAACTAAATGTCAGGTTGAGTGCCCCCGACGGTTCCTTTAGATTTGTTTTATTAAAATCTTTATGGTTATGATGTTGAAAAGAGGGG
>CALGUD010000121.1 GCA_937901915.1 uncultured Flavobacteriaceae bacterium | reverse complement strand
ACGTCATCTTAATTTGTGTGTTTGGCTAGTCCAAAAATTAGGTCTCGAAATGACAAAATTTAATACACGATTAAACGGTTATACGATTCAACGAATAAACAAATTCCATACTCAAATCCCAAGTACCCAACCATAAACCCCAAACCACCCCCAAACTCAATAACCCAATAATCAATTAACTTAATAACTTACTTATCGTCAACCGGTGGTTTCATTTTAAAGTCTTCCATAAATTTGGTTGTATAGTTTCCTGCAATATAATCCGGATGGTCCATTAATTGCCTGTGGAAAGGTATTGTGGTTTTTATGCCCTCAATAACAAACTCATCCAATGCCCTTTTCATTTTGTTAATAGCCTCTTCACGTGTTTGTGCTGAGGTTATAAGCTTGGCAATCATGGAATCATAATTAGGTGGAATTGTATACCCGCTGTACACATGTGTGTCCAGCCTTACACCATGTCCACCAGGGGCATGTAATGTGGTTATTTTTCCCGGAGAAGGCCTGAAGTCGTTATAAGGGTCTTCAGCATTGATCCTGCATTCTATAGAATGGAGTTTTGGCGTATAGTTTCTGCCTGAAATTGGCACACCAGAAGCTACAAGGATCTGTTCACGGATCAGGTCATAGTCTATTACCTGTTCGGTAATCGGATGTTCAACCTGGATACGGGTGTTCATTTCCATAAAGTAAAAATTTCTGTGTTTGTCAACAAGAAACTCTATGGTACCGGCACCCTCATATTTTATATATTCTGCAGCTTTTACTGCAGCTTTTCCCATTTTATCCCGAAGGTCATCTGTCATAAACGGAGAAGGGGTTTCTTCCGTAAGTTTTTGATGCCTGCGTTGAATAGAACAGTCTCTTTCTGATAAGTGACAGGCTTTACCATATGAATCTCCTACTATCTGGATTTCTATATGGCGAGGTTCTTCAATAAGTTTTTCCATGTACATCCCGTCATTGCCAAAAGAAGCCATCGCTTCCTGTTGTGCACTTTCAAGGGCTTTTTTAAGGTCTTCTTCTTTCCAAACGGCCCTCATTCCTTTACCACCACCACCGGCAGTTGCTTTAAGCATAACCGGGTATCCCATTTCTTTCGCAAGCTTTTTGGTCTGATCGTATGACTCCAATAAACCTTTTGAACCGGGAACTGTGGGTACTTTGGCTTTTATCATGGTAGCTTTAGCCATGGATTTGTCGCCCATTCTTTCAATCATTTCGGGAGAAGCACCAATAAATTTAATTCCGTGCTCAGCACAAATACGTGAAAAATTGGCATTTTCGGATAAAAATCCATAGCCGGGATGTATGGCATCTGCATTTGTAATTTCGGCAGCTGCTATTATATGTGGAATTTTTAAGTATGAATCTTTACTGGGAGGAGGCCCTATACATACGGCTTCATCCGCAAACCTTACATGCAGGCTTTCAGCATCGGCAGTAGAATAAACGGCAACGGTTTTAATACCCATTTCTCTACAGGTTCGGATAACACGTAAAGCAATTTCCCCTCTATTTGCGATCAATATCTTTTTAAACATATTTCAAAGAAAATTAAAACTTCAAATTCCAAATTCCAGACATCATTTTTTGGAATTTTAGTTGTTTGATTATTGGATTTTCAGTTATGAAGGGTCTACTAAAAACAAAGGTTGATCAAATTCTACAGGAGAAGAATCATCAACCAATACTTTAACGATCTTGCCCGAAACTTCAGATTCAATTTCATTAAATAGTTTCATTGCTTCTATAACACAAAGTACATCTCCCTGTGAAATTGTATCGCCAACCTCTACAAAAAATGCTTTGTCGGGAGAAGGTTTACGGTAAAAAGTACCGATAATGGGAGATTTTATGGTTATATAACGGTTATCTTCTTTTGATACAGGAGCAGATGTTGCAGGAGTTCCAGGTGTTTGTGCAACCGGAGGCTGTGGCTGGGGAGCAGGAGATGAATGTGGAATTTGCTGCACATACGCTGCAGTTTCGTTTTTATCTTCTGAACCCGTTTTAATGGTGATTTTAATGTCATCCATTTCTAGTTTAACTTCACTTGCGCCTGATTTGGCAACGAATTTTATCAGATTTTGAATTTCTTTTAAATCCATGCGATACAGATTTTGTTAGTATTTAGTGTTTAATTAGAGTTATAGGCCCATTTTAAATAAATGGCACCCCATGTAAATCCGCCTCCAAAGGCAGCAAAAATAAGATTATCACCTTTTTTTAACTGTTTTTCATAATCCTTAAGTAACAAAGGAAGCGTTGCAGAGGTGGTATTTCCATACTTATAAATATTCATCATTACTTTAGAATCGTCTACTCCCATTCTTGAGGCCGTAGCATCTACAATCCGCCGGTTTGCCTGATGAGGTACTAACCATTGAACGTCTTTATGTTCCAGGTTATTGCGCTTCATTACTTTTTCTGCAACATCAGCCATATTTGAAACGGCAAATTTAAATACTGCTTTACCTTCCTGATACACATAATGCTGGTTATTCTTTACAGTTTCCAGAGATGTGGGTAATATAGATCCTCCTGCTTCAATTCTCAAAAAATCCCTACCAATCCCGTCACTTCTTAAATATTCGTCCTGATGACCTAAGGATTCATTATTGGGTTCAAAAAGCACAGCGCCTGCACCGTCACCAAAAATAATACATGTAGCCCTGTCTGTATAATCAACTATAGATGACATTTTATCTGCCCCAATAAGTAAAACTTTTTTATACCTTCCTGATTCTACATAACTGGCAGCGGTTGACATTCCGTATAAAAATCCGGAACAAGCTGCTTGTAAATCATACGCAAAAGCATTTACTGCACCTAGTTCTGATGCCACATAGGCAGCAGTTGATGCAACCGGTAAATCCGGGGTTGCAGTAGCAACGATGATCAGGTCTATTTCTTCGGGGAGGGTATTGTTATTTTTGAGTAAATCCTGGGCTGCTTTTATTGCCAGGTATGAAGTTCCTTTTCCTTCTTCCTTTAAAATGCGGCGTTCTTTAATACCTGTTCTACTGGTAATCCATTCGTCATTAGTATCTACCATAGTCTCCAGCATCTGGTTGGTTAATACAAAATCTGGGACATAAGCCCCTACAGCTGTAATCGCTGCTGTTAGTTTACTCATAGTACACTTGTTTTTTTGCTAAAAACGTGCAAAATCATGTAAAAATTAGTCGAAATTACTAATTTTTATTCGATTTTAAAGCAAAATTGACTGTTTTTGATCCAAACTAATATGTTTAAATCATTTAATTAGCAGATTTGATTTTTTTGAAATTAATTTGGGTTCATTGTATATGAAAATCCCAAATAGAATCCCGCTAACAAAAAAACTCTCACAGCGTGAGAGTTTTGATTTTATACTTACTCTTTTAAAACTAAGCAGCAGCTTCTTCTGAGTTGTCAATAAGAACTTTACCTCTGTAGTAAAGTTTTCCTTCATGCCAGTGAGCTCTGTGGTATAAATGAGTTTCACCCGTAGTTGGATCTACTGCAATTTGAGGAACACTAGCTTTATAATGAGTTCTTCTCTTGTCTCTTCTTGTTTTTGACGTCTTTCTTTTAGGATGTGCCATTTTCCGATATTATTTATCTGTTAATAGTTTTTTTAATTGGTCCCACCTTGGGTCTGTTTCTTCGGTTTTATTAATTTTTTCTTCTTTGGGTTGAAGTTCTTCAAGCTTTTTTAAAATATCTGATGACAGTGTTCCGTCTTTAATTCCCGGGTGAACCCTTTTAGCGGGAACAGAGAGGATGATCATCTCATATATATACTGCGCAACATTTATTTTATGTTCTCCATGGGGTATAATCAATAATTCTTCATTTTCATCATTATACTCATTTCCAAACTTTACAACCAGAAAAAGTTCTCCTTTAATATTTAAATCAAAGGGTTCATTTGTTAGGTCGCAGGGAACATTTACAGAGCCCTTACATTGAAATGATAGCTCCAACAGTGAGCTTTTCTTTTCTAGAGTAATTTTTGCAGTGATATCTGCACTGCTAAATTCACTAAAGTTAAAAGCTTCAAAGAACGTACTATCAATTTGATACTCAAACCTGTGTTTCCCTTCTTTTAATCCCACAAAGGGAATTTCATATTCCTTAAGTGCCTTCATTAAACATCAGTTTTTTAACCATTTCCCTTAAGAAAAAGGCGGGTGCAAAGATATTATTTTTATTGACATCCATAATAATAATATCAGCTTTTTTTCTTAAATTTTTGCCGAAAGCTTTTTCAGGGGGTCTTTGGTTATATTTTTATACTCTTTTCTTTTTTTAAAAATCTTTATACCTAAAAACAATGCTTCTTTAAAAGAATTGTGATCGGCTTCTCCTTTTCCAGCAATTTCAAAAGCAGTTCCATGGTCGGGAGAGGTGCGTACACGGCTTAATCCTGCTGTATAATTAACCCCGCTCCCAAATGAAAGTGTCTTAAAAGGAATTAAACCCTGGTCATGGTATGTAGCCAAAACAGCATCAAACTTTTTATAATTATCGGCCCCGAAAAAACTGTCGGCAGCATAGGGGCCATATACTAATTTTCCACTCTCATATATTTTATGAATCGTTGGCCTTAATATCTCGTCATCTTCCTTACCTATTACACCGTTATCACCTGTATGCGGATTGATGCCGAGCACCGCAATTTTTGGCCTCCTTATCCCGAAATCCTTTTGTAAGGACTCATATATTTTATCTACTTTTTTTTCAATAAGTTCAGGAGTTATGTAGCTGCTTATATCTTTAACCGGTACATGGTCGGTAACCAAACCTACTTTTAAATCAGGGCTGACCATAAACATTAAAGCTTCACCATTTAGTTCCTGTGCCAGGTAATCGGTATGGCCCGGAAATTTAAATTCTTCCGATTGAATATTGTGCTTATTAATAGGGGCTGTCACCAAAATATCAACTTCTTTCTTTTTTAAGGATTCAACGGCGCTTTTCAGAGAAAGAAACGCATATTTACCCCCTTCTTTTGTCTCTTTGCCATATTCAATTGCAGGGGTTTCTTTCCAGACATTTAAAACATTTAATTTTCCGTCAATGGCTTCGGAGATCTGGTTTATTCCGTTGTAATTAATATTAAGGTTCAGATGTTTATTCTGAAAAGAAACTGTTTTGGTAGATGCAAAAATGATGGGGGTGCAAAATTCCAGCATTCTTGTGTCTTCAAAAGTTTTTAATATAATTTCACAGCCTATACCATTGAGGTCGCCAATAGATATACCGACTTTTATTTTAATGTCATTGCTCATTTAAATCCGAACTTAATGAATGGGTTATCTTTATCTTTTTTAGTAGGTTTGTACAAATTTAGCTAAAATGTTTACGGGAATAATAGAAGAACTCGGAAAAGTTATAAGACTGGACAATGATCAGGAAAATATTCATCTCACAATAGCCAGTAAATTAACGCCGGAATTGAAGATTGACCAAAGCATTGCTCATAACGGAGTGTGCTTAACAGTTGTGGCTATTGATGAAAATGAATATACCGTAACTGCTATTAAAGAAACTATTGCTAAAACCAACATAGGTTTTTTAAAAGTAGGCGAAGTAATAAACATTGAGAGGTCTATGAAGCTTGGAGATAGGTTAGACGGCCATATTGTACAGGGGCATGTAGACCAAACGGGGATTTGTACCAACATAAAAGATGAGAATGGAAGCTGGCGGTTTACTTTTGAGTATGATGCAACTCCGGGAAATGTAACTATAGAAAAAGGCTCCATAACTATTGATGGCACCAGTTTAACTGTTGTTGATTCTAAAAACAACAGCTTTAGTGTTGCAATTATTCCATATACATATGAAAATACCCGTTTTAAAGATTATGAAGTAGGAACTATTGTGAATCTTGAATTTGATGTGATAGGGAAGTATGTGAGCAGGCTGGCAGGAGCCTATAAATGAAGGCCAATGATGAATTCAGAATTCAGAATGATGAATTGGTTAGAGGTCGGATGACTGGTGTAGGATGTGAGGAAATTAAATCCCAAAAAATCAATTCCTTATATTTTTTTAAACTCTGAAGGAGTTTAACAAGAATAACCACATTTTCTGAACAATTCTCCCCCTTAGGGGGAGTTAGAGGGGGCTTCCACAATTCAACAATAATATATTCCATCTAATTCATTTGTTCTTTCCCGAATTTGGTTAGGGGTTTTGATTTAAGTTTTTCTATAAGGGTAGAATACATTTCTTTTGGAAGTCCGCAGGCAATTAAATATTCTTTCATCAGGTTTTCTTCTTCCTGTTCAATTTTACCGTCGGCCAATAATACAACGGCTGCTTGTGCCAGTAAATTAATAAGGGTTTCAGACGATAGTTTGTTTCTGGCTTCATTTAGAAAATTAAAAACCTGATTGTCTTTATTACCATTTCGCCTTACATTTTCAAAAACCTCCATGAGTATCGATTCAACGTCTGAATGATTTTTTATTGCATCCATGATTTCACGTTCTTCCTGAGGCGCAAAATCGCCGTCAATTATTGACATATGAGTCATTGAGGCTATCAGTGCCTTGCCATAAATAAGTTTTGCTTCCTTTTGTGCGTTTTCAACCTCTGCTTTTGACTGTTGGAGCAGGGTTTTGATTTTTTCATTATAGGCACTGGAACATTTATCGCATTCATAAAAACGGTCAATAACATCCAGCGGAATTACAGGGATAAAAAATAAGGTAAACCACCTGCGATATAATTTATTTATAAGATTTCCATTATTACAATTTGGACAGGAATTATTCAATGCAGGACTGTCGCTTACGGAATGTTTGAGTCCACGGGTACCGAATATAAGAAACATAAGTATGGATTTTAAGATTTGGTTTTTTGTAAATGTATTAAAATATTTGATATAACAATCTTTAAATCAGTGTGTTTAGTTTTTTGAAGATTTTAAAGGCCTGGCCCCTTCGATTAAAGGAGCCTGAACCTTCTTTAAACTATACATACAAAAGATGCCCCTGACGAAAGCCTGGGATGGAATTCTTATCCATACTCCTTAAAAAATAATTCTCAAGAGTAGACCAGCACCTTTTATCAGAAACATCATTTAAAGTTACTAAAACGCCGTTATCGTTTGTAGTTTTCATGTTCACAGAGCCTCTGTATTTATTTTCACATACATTGCTCACTAAGTTATCACTGATTACAACAGAAATTAAGAACAGTTTCAAGAATTCGTTCATACTTATTTCTCCTAAATTCCTAAGAATTTCTTTGTTTAAAGCAAAGTCAAAATCAGCATTTATCATATCCATTACGGTAATGAATTCTTCTATAGCCCTGTTTTTTAATACTGTCTCAGAAGTTACCTGAACCAGGATGTTTTTTGAAAGGCTGTATATTATGAACCTGTTGTTTACAACCAGATTCAATAAACCTACATTGATTTTAGTCCTTTTCATCTTTGTTTCGTTTTAATTTTGTAAAAAGCAATACACTTGGTTCAAATAACCGGAGGGATCATATCAATCCTTCTCCCACGAAGGATTATGAATATTCCTGTGGCTTTTTGACTTACCAGTAAATTCTTAAAAATGTGGTAAAAAATAAGCCCGAAGTAATTTCTCCGGGCTCGTTATATAGTGAAGTTTTAAACTTTTAATAGTCGGAGACCCGAAGTAAAATACGAAAGGAAAATCCTGTTATGTGATTTTTAGGTGTACTTACCATTTTCATTTTACTTAAGTTTTTAAATCTGTTTTTTAAATCGGGGGCAAAGATTGGTTTAAAAAAATAACAATTCCAACCGAAATCGTTAAAAAACCATTTTTTTCGATGACTGCTTCTTCTGTTAAAATTTCAAACACACCGGTTTTGATACGGAAACCTGGTTACCTGTATACGTAAGCAATCCGGTTTCAGGGTCTATCCTGAAAACAGTAATGTTATCAGTGTCTTTGTTTGCGACTAACAAATGTTTTTCATCCGGAGACAATGCAAAATTACGTGGCCATTCACCTTGTACAGGTTCGTTGGCAATTTTTTCAAGAGTGCCGTCTTCTGCTACTTTAAAAACAGCAATACTGTTATGTCCGCGGTTTGATGCGTATAAAAACCTGCCATTTGAGGTTATATGAATATCTGCGCATGCATTGGTGCCGGTGTAATCTTCAGGCAGGGTGCTTTTTTTATCAATACGTTCTAACAAGCCTGTTTCATGATTCATTTTTGCCGATACAACTGAGCCTGATAGTTCATTAATTATAAAAAGCATGTCTTTGGAAGGGTGAAATATAAAATGTCTTGGTCCGTCGCCTTTATCCAACGCTAAAGCGGTTTGCTTTTCTCCGGGTTTTCCCTTTTCATCAAGAGGATACGCTACGATTTCATCAATCCCCAGGTCGGCTACATACAAAAATTTACCATTGGCATCAAATTTTGAACAATGTGCATGTGCACTTTTCTGATTGGGCATTACAGGCCCGCTTCCTTCATGTTTTCGAACTTCGGGCGATGCACCAATACTGCCATTATCATCAACGGAATAAACGGCAATATTCCCGGAACTGTAATTTGCAACAGCAAGTTGATTTTCTTTCCCGTTTATTTCTATAAAACAAGGGTGAGCGCCTTCAGTGGATTGCTGATTAATAAGATTGAGTTTTGTCCGGTCATCATTCCATTTAAATGAAGACACGGTGCCCGGGTCATTTTCATTCACGGCAAACACAAATTGCCTGTTGTTGCTGATATCCATATATGACGGACTTACAGTTTCGGCCACCAGGCCTTTGTTTTCCAAAGTACCATCGGCTGGATTAAAAGATAACAGGTAAATACCTTTACTGGATTCATCGGTATAAGTGCCTGCTAAAAGCTCTATAGTTTCCGGTTTTGCTATTTCTTCTGTCATAGGCTCTGTTTCTGTTTGCGGATTTTCTTTTTTGGTTTGATTACAGCTTATCAGGGAAAAGGCGGTAATAATTACGAGGGTTTGGTTTTTGTAAAAATTCATTTGATATGTTAGTGTTTATAAATTGCAAGATACTAATTAAGTTAGTGGGTTATTCAGTTATTTAGTTATTCAGTTTGTGGTTTGGAGTTTGGGGTTTGTTGAATCGTTTATAAAATACGTCATCGGTAGGAACCCCGATAGCTCCTAAAATCCGTAAGTCTGTCTTGAAATTATTTTTTGACAATTTCT
>CALGUD010000120.1 GCA_937901915.1 uncultured Flavobacteriaceae bacterium | reverse complement strand
TTTTCTGCTTTTTTCTTCTAAAAAAATACTCTTTTTTACATCGAACTCACGTTAACTAGAAAGTCACAACTGTAAATGCAATATCCAAAAAAATCTAATTCAACTTATAAAAAAGGTTTTGACTTTCGAGTTCAGTTAGTAATGTATTAGAAATATTTACTTTTTGCTTTCTGCTGGGCATGGTAAGCTTAATTTTGCTTTCCGTTTCATGAATTGTGAAATTTAAAGCATGGTTGCCTTTGTGGTTGTTTATCAGGGATTTTAAAATATCTATTCTTTCTTCTTTTATTTCTTCAGCTTTTAAATGGATAGTCAGTTTTTTTGCATAGGCCTCCATTACATCCTGTAAGATCATAATGCTGTTAAATTGTAGCCTGGGATCGCCTTTTTTCCCGGTTTCCCTGTTTATCCAACCCTCTTTGATATAAACTTTAAGGTACACAAAAGAATTTATCAGTAAAAAATGCCTGTATTTCAAATATTCCTCACCGAATATCCTGAACTCATAAGAATCTGTATAATCCTCTACAGCAAAAATGGCCCATCCTTTACCGTTTTTTGATACTCTATGCTGTACATCCGTTACAACGCCTCCAACTGATATTTCCTTGTTCAGATAATTTTCCGGGTCATTGAAAAGGGAAACATTTCCATTACAGAAAACATTGAGTTCCGTTTTAAAATCATCCAGCGGATGTCCGGAAATATAAATCCCAACTACTTCTTTTTCACGTTTCAACTTTTCCATAGTGCCCCATTCTTCGCATGGAGGTACAAGCGGTTCGGGGATCTGTACTTCACTGGCATCCCCAAATAAACTTACTTGAGAAGAATTTTCATTTTCCTGGTATTTGGCTCCGTATTTAACAGCTTTTTCCAGGAATGTAATTCCATCCCCGTCATCATGAAAGTATTGTGCTCGGTGCGTGTTTTCAAAAGAATCGAATCCGCCGGCCAATGCCAGGTTTTCAAAGGCTTTTTTGTTGGCAGACCTTAAATCTATTCTTTTTGCGACATCAAAAACCGATTTATACTTGCCCTGTTCACGATTTTCAACAATGGTATCCACGGCTCCTTTTCCAACACCTTTAATGGCCCCCATCCCGAAACGGATTGCATTGTCTTTATTAACCGCAAATTTGTAGAACGACTCATTTACATCGGGGCCTAAAACCTGTAACCCGGACCTTTTACACTCTTCTAAAAAGAAAGATACCTGTTTTATGTCATTCATATTGTTTGACAAAACCGCCGCCATATATTCAGCCGGGTAATTAGCTTTTAAATAGGCAGTTTGATAGCCTATCCATGCATAACAGGTAGAATGGGACTTGTTAAATGCATAACTGGCGAATGCCTCCCAGTCTTTCCATATTTTTTCCAGTTTTACCGGGTCATGGCCATTTTGTGAGCCACGTTCAATAAAGGCAGGTTTCATTTTATCTAAAACATCCTTTTGCTTTTTACCCATGGCTTTTCGTAAAACATCTGCTTCACCTTTGGTGAATCCTGCCAGTTTTTGAGATAAAAGCATCACTTGTTCCTGGTACACTGTAATGCCGTATGTCTCTTTCAGGTCTTCCTCCATTACGGGAAGATCATAGGTAATTTCTTCTAAACCATGTTTCCTTCGGATAAAACTTGGAATATATTCCAATGGTCCCGGCCTGTAAAGTGCATTCATGGCAATAAGGTCGGCAAAAACAGTGGGTTTAAGGTCCTTCATGTGTTTTTGCATCCCCGCAGATTCATATTGAAATATCCCCACAGTTTCCCCTCTCTGAAATAATTCGTATGTTTTTTCGTCATCCAACGGGAATTCATCCGGATTTAAATCAATCCCTTGCCTGTATTTTATAAGTTTAACTGTGTCCTTAATAAGTGTAAGGGTTTTTAGACCCAGGAAATCCATCTTTAACAAACCGGCACTTTCAACAACTGAATTATCAAACTGTGTTACGTATAAGTCTGAATCCTTAGCGGTTGCAACCGGCACAAAATTGGTGATATCACCGGGGGTAATAATAACCCCGCATGCATGAATACCGGTATTCCTCAGGGATCCTTCAAGAATACGGGCCTGGTTTATAATCACAGATTCGAGGTCTTCTCCTTCTGCAAGGTTTTTAAGTTCGTTTACTTTTAACAATTCTTCGGAACGAAGGCTGGTTTTTAACTGGTTATCATTTAAATTAAATATTTTCGCCAGTTTCATGTTGGGGATGAGCTTTGCAATCCGGTCAGCATCGCTAAGCGGAAGGTCAAGCACACGGGCTGTATCCCTTATAGATGATTTTGCAGCCATTGTACCATAGGTAATGATCTGTGCAACCTGGTTGGCACCGTATTTATTGATTACGTAATCCATCACCAGAGACCTTCCTTCATCATCAAAATCAATATCAATATCGGGTAAGGAAACCCTATCCGGATTCAGGAAGCGCTCAAATAGTAAGTTGTATTCTATAGGGTCAAGATTTGTAATTCCGAGACAATACGCCACAGCAGAACCGGCAGCCGAACCCCGGCCCGGACCCACGGAAACATTCATACGGCGGGCTGCTGCAATAAAATCCTGAACAATAAGGAAATAACCCGGGTAACCGGTGTTTTCTATAACCTGAAGTTCAAAATCCAGCCGTTCTTTTATTTCATCGGTTAAATCTTTATATCTTCTTTTAGCTCCTTCAAAGGTTAAATGGCGTAAATACTTGTTTTCGCCTCTTTTGCCTGCATCCGTATTGTCTTCTTCTACCTGGAATTCTTCGGGAATCTCAAATTTTGGCAATAGCACATCCCTTGCAAGTTCATAGGGCTCTATTTTATCTACCACTTCCTGGATATTGGTAATTGCTTCAGGTAAATCCTTAAAAAGTTCTTTCATTTCTTCAGAACTTTTAAAATAATATTCCTGGTTAGGCAATCCATACCTGTAGCCTCTCCCTCTTCCTATAGGCGTATCTTTTTTTTCTCCGTCTTTTACACAAAGTAAAATATCATGTGCATTGGCATTCTCTTTTTGTATGTAAAAAGTATTGTTGGTGGCTACGATCTTTACATCGTGTTTTTTAGAAAATTCAAGCAACACCTCATTCACCCGGTTTTCATCTTCCTGGTGATGACGCATGAGTTCAATATAAAGGTCCTCATTGAATTGTTCTTTCCACCACAGTAAAGCTTCTTCGGCCTGTGCTTCACCCATATTCAGTATTTTACCGGGGACTTCTCCGTAAAGGTTTCCGGTAAGCACAATAATATCATCTTTATATTTTTTAACTATTTCCCGGTCTATACGTGGAATATAATAAAACCCCTGCGTATAGGCAACCGATGACATCTTCGCCAGGTTGTGATACCCTTTTTTGTTTTTGGCAAGCATTACTATCTGGTAGCCATTATCTTTTCTGGTTTTGTTTGAATGGTCTTCGCAAACATTAAAAATACATCCGAGAATGGGCTTTATAATTGTTTCTGTAGGAGCTTCCCCACGGGTTATTGCTTCGTCATTTTTAGATTTCGCGGACTTGTTATGAAGTCCCACTTCCCTTACAAAATGAAAAGCGCCCATCATATTGCCAATATCGGTAATGGCAACTGCAGGCATTTTAGCATTTGCAGCAGCCTTAACTAAATCATGAACACTGGAGGTGGCCTGTAAGATCGAAAATTGTGAGTGGTTATGTAAATGTACAAAGTCGGCATCAACCAGGGTTTTAATATTCTGATGAAGTTCTTCTTTAGAAATTTTCTCAACCGGAGCTTCCTTTTGAAGGCGCTTTCTTATTTTTTCTGACTCTTCTTTTAAGTTGATGTGTTTTAAGCCGATAAGCTGTATAGTAGCCGGGTTAGCTTCAGAAAAACGGTTAAAATAATCGGCAGGTACATCTAATTCATTGGCAGAGAAAACTTCTTTGCGGACAAGCTCAAAAAAGCATCGTGCAGTTGCTTCAACATCGGCAGTTGCATTATGTGCTTCATTAAAAGCATTGCCAAATAACGCACTGTGTAATTCTGTAAGGGTAGGAAGTTTAAATTTTCCGCCACGGCCGCCCGGGAGCTGACATAATTCAGCAGTTACTTCTGTACAGGTATCTAAAACAGGAAGTTTGGTAAGTGAGCTTTCAACCCCGGAACGGTAAAATTCTGCCCCCATAATGTTGATGTCAAATCCAACATTTTGACCTACAACAAATTTTGATTTAGAGAGCACCTCGTTAAATTCTGCAAGTACCTGATTAAGAAGTGAACCCTGCTCTTCTGCTAATTCGGTAGAAATACCATGCACTTTTTCAGCATCGAACGGAATATTGAAACCTTCTGGTTTTATGAGGTGTTCCCGGTGTTTAATCAGGTTTCCCATTTCATCGTGAAGTTGCCATGCAATCTGGATGGCACGGGGCCAATTTTCCACATCACTTATTGGCGCGTCCCAGCGTTTTGGCAATCCGGTTGTTTCAGTATCAAAAATGAGGTACATGTGCCTTTCTCTTTAGAATTTTACAGGTATGAAATACCCGCTGTAATGGTATAAAAATAACAATATTTCCCGGGTTTGAATCATTGAGTTTTCAGTAGTTATTAACGGGGTCAAAAAACTAAAAAATTGATTTTTTAACGTAATCAGTTTATTTATCTTTGCACATCTTAAAACAAAAAAAATGTCAATTTCAGAATTATATTCAAGTGGTTTTAGAGAGCGTAACCGTAATCATTTTGCAGCAATTGTAAGAGTTGCGCTCATTGATGGTGCTATTGGCCCCGAAGAAAAAGCTTTTTTAGACCGTTTAGCTAAAAACCTGGATATTTCACAGGAAGATTATGAAAAAATATTGGAAAATCCTTCTAACTACCCAATAAACCCTCCTTTGCTTTATGATACCCGCTTAGAACGTTTATACGATATCGGAAGAATGGTGTATGCAGACCATATTGCTGATGATGCTGAAATGAATATTATGATGCGAATGGGAGTAGCACTTGGTTTTTCTCCCGGAAATGTTGAGTTTATCGTAAAAAAAGCTATGCATTTATTAAATTTGGGAGTAGACCTTGATACCTTTAAAGAAGAAATTAAACTTATGAACCGGTAAATATATTTCCTCACTCCCCAGAGTTTTATGCAGCTTCTGTTTCTATTGAATTCACAAATACGGCTTATTTTGTGAAAGAATGTTTTCAGATTTTTATCTTAATTTTAGATTTTTAACTTTGTGTTAAATTTATAACAGATGGATTTTGTTATTAGAGACGCAAAGGAAGAAGATATGATGCAGGTTTTTGATCTGATTAAAGAACTTGCTCTTTTTGTAAATGATCCGGATGCAGTTATACTGACTGTAGATGATTTACGGAAGGATGGGTATGGCAAACTCCCTTTATTTCATTGTTTTGTTGCAGAAAACAACATGAAGGTTATCGGCATGGCCCTTATATATCCCAGGTATTCTACATGGAAAGGAATGACCGTTCACCTGGAAGACCTTATTGTGAAGGAAGATGCCAGGGGATACGGAATAGGTTCCAAACTTTTTGAAGAAGTTATAAAATACGGAAAAAAACTTGAAGTTAAGAGGATAGAATGGGCTGTGTTGGATTGGAATGAACCGGCAATAAATTTTTACGAAAAAAATGGCGCACATATTTTAAGGGATTGTGTTGCTGTTCAACTAGATGAAATAGGAATAGATAATTTTATATCAAGCTTATAATATATGAGGATATTTAAATTTGGTGGTGCTTCGGTTAAAGACGCCAATGGCGTAAAAAATGTAGTAAACGTTTTAAAAACAGTTGGCTATGAAAATACTTTACTTGTCATTTCTGCTATGGGTAAAACCACAAACGGAATGGAGTTAATTATTAATAATTATATCAATAATAAATCCGCTTTACAACCTTCTATAGAAGATGTTAAGAAGTATCATACAGATATAATGCTGGACCTTTTTGATGATGCCCAGCATGCTGTTTTTGGTAAAGTTGACATACTTTTTAATGATATTCAGGGTTTCTTTGAGCGAAATAAATCGCCTAAGTACAATTTTATATATGACCAGATAGTCGGATATGGAGAATTGATTTCTACCACTATTATAAGTGAATATTTTAATGAGATAGGGTTGACGAATGAATGGCTGGATGTTAGAAAATTTATTAAAACGGATGATAATTACCGGGATGGAAATGTAAATTGGAATAAAACAGAAAGTAGTATTGTAGAAGGAGTTAACAGGGGTAAACTCAATATTACTCAAGGATTTTTGGGTAGTGATGAAAATAATTTCACTACAACCTTAGGAAGGGAAGGTTCTGATTATACAGCCGCTATATTTGCATATTGTTTAAATGCAGATTCTGTTACTATCTGGAAAGATGTCCCCGGTGTTTTAAATGCCGATCCACGTTATTTTGAAGAGACACAACTCCTAAATCAGATATCATACAGGGAGGCTATTGAGTTGGCATTTTATGGGGCATCAGTGATTCACCCTAAAACCCTTCAGCCTTTACAAAGAAAGGAAATACCTTTGTATGTGAAATCTTTTATAAATCCTGAAGCTCCAGGTACTAAAGTAACAAAAGGGAAAGGAATAGAGCCAAATGTGCCGTGTTTTATAACCAAAAGAGACCAGGTACTTATCAGGTTATCCTCATTGGATTTTTCTTTTATTGTTGAAGAAAATATAAGTGAGATATTTAAGCTACTGCATGATTACAGGATGAAAGTAGACCTTATTCAAAACTCTGCCATTAGTTTCTCGGTTTGTGTAGATAATAAGTTCAACAATTTTGATAACCTTATAAAAATTTTAGAATCTAAGTTTAAAGTAACACATTATCAAAATGTATCACTTTATACCATCAGGCACTTTAATGAAAAGGCTATAGAGTTTCTTCAAAATGGCAGAGAGGTACTCCTGGAGCAAAGAACAAAAGAAACATTGCAATTAGTAGTAAAGTAAAACACTATTCCATAGCTACTTTTCTTATATTTGTTTTTGTATACTAGAGAATACGTTTTTTTTGAATACTCATTCAAAGACTTCAAAATGTATTGTTATTGTTAAAGTTATAGTAAGACGGCTTGTTTTGCTAGCTTTAGCTTTTAACTAATTACGCAAAGATATGGGGTTAGTTACGGCCAAAGAAGTAGCAGAAGTTATAAAAATTACTAAGTATGGGTTTTTAGGGACTTTTATAGGTTGGATACTTATAAAAGTTCTCAAAATTTCCCGTATAAATGAGGTTTACAACAAGCATAAGGATAAAAAAGACCTTCATTTTTTAAATTCAATTTTAAATGAATTTCAAATTAAATTTGAAATTCCGGAAAAGGATTTAAAGCGTTTGCCGGCTGAAGGGGCTTACATTACTATTTCTAATCATCCTTTGGGAGGTATTGATGGTGTCCTTCTATTAAAATTACTCATAGAGCAAAGGCCCGATTATAAGATTATTGCAAATTTTTTATTGCATAGAATTGAGCCTTTGGTGCCTTACATTATGCCTGTAAACCCTTTTGAAGAACATAAGGACTCAAAAAGCAGTATTGCCGGATTTAAACAAGCAATATCTCATTTACGGGATGGCCATCCGTTGGGTATTTTTCCTGCGGGTGAAGTTTCAACTTACAAGGACGGAAAGCTTATTGTAGACCGGCCATGGGAAGAAGCTGCTATGAAACTTATAAGAAGGGCTGAAGTTCCTGTAATACCAATTTACTTTCATGCCAAAAACAGTAAATTGTTTTACAGGCTATCCAAGATTAGTGATACCTTTAGAACTGCAAAGCTTCCGTCGGAAGTATTAACTCAAAAAAACAGGGTTATAAAAGTACGAATTGGCAAGCCGATAACGGTGGAGGCTCAAAAGGAACAAATGGAACTATCGGATTTCACAGAGTTTTTAAGAAAAAAAACATACATGCTTGCAAATCCTTATGAAAAAAGCAGCTTATCATTTAAAAATGTTCCTACAAATTTAAAAATAAACCGTGCCCCTAAAAAAATAGTGACTTCTATTGATAAAACTTTAATGGATGAAGAGGTTGAAGTATTAAGACAGAATGATTTAAGGCTTTTACAAAGTAAGAATTATGAGGTTTTTTTATCACCCGCTAATTTGATTCCAAATATTTTACAGGAGATTGGGAGGCTTAGGGAAACAACTTTCCGAGAAGTGGGAGAGGGTACTAATCAGGCCATTGACCTTGATGACTTTGATGAATACTATCACCATATGTTTTTATGGGACAATGAAACCAAGGCAATGGTTGGTGCTTATAGAATGGGTATTGGATCTGAAATTTTTGCTAAATATGGTATTGACGGGTTTTACCTTCAGGACCTCTTCAGGTTTGAGCCTGAATTATATAAAATGATGAGTGAAAGTATAGAAATGGGAAGGGCTTTTATAGTCAGTGAATATCAGCAAAAACCTATGCCGTTGTTTTTATTGTGGAAAGGGATTGTGCACACTACATTGCGGTACCCAGAACATAAATATCTAATAGGTGGAGTGAGTATAAGCAATCAGTTTTCAAATTTTTCAAAGTCTTTAATGATTGAATTTATGAAATCCCATTATTGGGATCCATACGTAGCGCAGTATGTTCGCCCAAAAAAGGAATTTAAGGTAAAACTTAAGGATGCTGATAAAGATTTTATTTTTGACGAAACAGAAGCAGACCTTAATAAATTTGATAAACTCATTGATGAGGTTGAACCTGGAAGCCTAAGGTTACCGGTACTTATAAAGAAATACATAAAACAGAATGCTAAAGTAGTAGCGTTTAATGAAGATCCCTTGTTCAATAATTCAGTAGACGGGCTTATGTATATACGAATAGCAGATATACCCGAAAGTACTGTAAAACCTGTTATGGAAGAATTTCAGGCCGAGCTGGAGCGAAGGTTTATGAATGGAAATACTAGCAATGGCCATCAGGAAGATGCCTGAAGTTAATACTCCACACTATTAAATAAAGCTGGTCATACTTTTTTTAATCTATTCCAGTAACCCTGCTTCTCCTTTCAAGCATACAATTATCCCGCCAGGTACCGTGTAATTTTCCTATTCTTTCACGATAACCAATAATACGGAAGCCGGCTTTTTTGTGTAATTCTATGCTGGGTTTATTTTCCGGGAAAATTCCGGATTGGAGAGACCAGATTCCTTCAGTTTCACTTAACCTTATTAATTCATTAAGGAGTTTTAATCCAATTCCCTGTCCTCTGAAATTGTGTGCAACATACACACTAACTTCGGCCACGCCTGCATACACACATCTGCCTGAAACCGGTGTGAGTGCTGCCCAACCTGTAATAGTATCATTACTTTCGGCAACAATTCTGCAAGATTGTAAATGATTGGCATTCCACTCTTTCCAATCCGGCACTTCTTTTTCAAAAGTGGCCAGACCGGTAGCAATACCCTCCTTATAAATTTCGGAAACTGAAGGCCAGTCGGCCTCTAACAACGACCTTATTAACATGACACACTAATTTTAGCAATGATTTGAATTGAATAAATATAAAAAGCCGGTAAAAAACCGGCTTAAAATTTCTGAAAACAAGAAAATATTAAAACCAGGGTTTTCTACCAACCTGGTATGTATTGTAAAATTCTTCGTCAGATTTCGTTAAATAAATAATGCCTTCTATTAGGCCTATTAACCAGGGAACCCAAATAATAAAAACTCCTATAGCCAAACATATGGTAACAAACCCAATTAATGTTATGGAAGCTAGAATAATACCTTCTTTATTATATCCCAGAAGGAATTTATGTACTCCAAGCCCTCCTAAAACAATAGCTAAAATACCAACTAAAACTTTTTTATTTTCCTGGTTATTCAAAGCACCTTTAGCCCCATCAGAGAATTCTTTAGCACTGCTATTTACTTCGTCAGAAGCTTGTTTTGCATTCTCCTCAAATTCTTTATTTTCTTCGTTCATGATTAATTTATGTTTGGTTATGTGGAAATAAAAATAATGATTTTTATACAATTTCATTCTATTATAGTGAAACAACTTGCGCAATTTATATTTAATGCACTATAACTTTTTAAATGTCAGCGAATTAAATACTTTTGGAAGTACGAGGTACTACTAAGGTTTAATTTTCGCTGCCCTACGCTTCCAATAAATTTGCTTGCTTCATCAACCTTTAGTGTTTTATTTCCATTAAAGTTAACAAAAGTATGTTTTAATTTTATTGACAATAGTTTGTGCAAGTTTTTCATTACTTTCCATAGTCCAGCCTGCAATATGGGGAGTCACAATAACGTTGTCGGCTTTAATAATATATTTTAGCGGCTCAGGAATAACGTCGTCTGAAAATAAATCTTCAAAAGAGGTTTTTTCGTATTCGAGAACATCCAATCCGGCTCCTAAAACCTTGCCTTCTTTTAATGCTTTAACCAAATGGCCCGTTACGAGGCTTTTACCCCGAGCAGTATTAATAAGCCAAAACGGTTTTTTGAAAGCATCAATGAACTCTTTGTTCACCATTCTTATTGTTTCAGGGGTTTCGGGAACATGTAAACTTACTAGATCCGATCTTTGCTGGAGTTCTTGGAGTGAAACCTGCTTTGCATTTTCATCGTCAACATTATTTAAAATGTCATAGCAAAGAATTTCAACATCAAAACCCCGGAGTTTTTTTGCAAATGCTTTACCGGTATTTCCGTAACCAATAATCCCAACAGTTTTTCCATCTAGTTCTGTTCCCCGGTTCTCTTCACGAAGCCACATCCCTTTTTTAATATCTTTATTTGCTCTTTTGAAATTATTAAATAATGATAAAACCATGCCTAAAGCGTGTTCAGCAACGGCATTCCGGTTGCCTTCCGGCGCTGCAATAAGTTTAACACCCTTGCTTTCAGCGTAATTACAATCTATATTCTCCAGGCCGGCACCAACTCTTCCAATAAATTTTAGATTCGTTGCTTTATCAATAAACTGTTTATCAATTTTAAAACGGCTTCTTAATATAATTCCGTCATAATTGTGGATTTTAGTTTCAATGATGTGTTTGGGAGAACTATAATCCTCTTCATTTATATAACCAAGTTCATTTAGTTGTTCAATCAATAAAGGATGATTGGAATCTATATGCAGTATCTTCATGTATTGTTTAATTAAGGGGCAAAATTACATAAAGATTGAATGTAGGCGAATTAATTTTATGTTAAGGAACTTAAAAAGATTCTTTAGAAACCCAAAATTAATTTAGCTATATAAAAGAAAAGAAAAATACCAAAAATATCATTACTGGTGGTAATAAACGGACCAGTGGCAATAGCGGGGTCTATACCTCTTTTGTCTAAAATTATTGGAACAAAAGTTCCTATAAGTGCCGCAACAATAATAACAAGCATCATAGAAATTGCAATGGTAAGGCTAAAATTTAACTCATAGTTCATTATGAATCCAAATATGATAACTAAAATAGCCAGCGCAAGTCCATTTATAAGGCTTAAACCTATTTCTTTCATCAAGCGGTGAAAAAGGCTTCCTTTTACTACATCATTTGCTAAACCCTGTACAATAATAGCAGATGATTGCACCCCTACGTTCCCTGCCATAGCTGCAATTAAAGGTGTGTAAAAAAATAAACTCCGGTATTCGGGGTTAGACATTATTTCTTCAAAGCCTTCCAGGATAAAAACACTTCCTAATCCTCCAAAGAGGCCAAGTACCAACCAGGGGAGTCTTGCACGGGTTAATTCTAAAATACTATCATCGGCTTCTACCTCATTGGTAATACCCGCAGCGAGTTGATAATCTTTATCAGCTTCTTCTTTAATCACATCTATAATATCGTCAATTGTGATACGGCCAACCAGTCTTCCCAGTTCATCTACTACAGGAATGGCCTCCAGGTCATACTTAGACATCACTTTAGCAACTTCTTCTGCCTTATCAGTAACTTTTACATAATCTACCTTAGGTATATAAATATCACTGATCTGTGTTTTTGTGGAAGTAGTAAGCAAATCTTTTAAAGACAAGCGCCCTTTTAACCTGTCGTTGTCATCAACCACATAAATAGAATGTACCCGGGTAACATTTTCTGCCTGTGCCCGCATTTCTCGTACACATTTTAAAACATCCCAATTCTCATTTACTTTTACAAGTTCTTTTGCCATAAGCCCTCCAGCCGAACTCTCATCATATCGTAAAAGATCTACTATGTCCTTGGCATGCTCTTCATCTTCTATCTGGGCGATAACTTCCTGGGCTCGTTCATCAGAAAGCTCAGAAATAATATCGGCTGCATCATCTGTATCTAATTCTTCTAATTCTTCGGCAATTTCCTTGGCCGACATATTACCCAGAATCCGCTCCCTGATGTCTTCATCTAACTCTGCCAGTACATCAGACGTTTTATCACTCTCCAGAAGCTTAATAATGTATGTAGCTTCTTCCAGGTTAAGCTCATGAATAATCTCGGCAACATCCGCATAGTGAAATTCACCAAACATATTTTGTAAGGCACCATCACTTTTACTTTCAATGAGGAGTTCAATTTCCTCAATGAGATCTTTGCTGAGCTTAAATAGTGTCATTTTTTACAGAGTTTAGTATTAAAAGTGTAAAGAGGGAGTTTTATTTACTCAATTAGCTCACCACTATAACTCTTAACTCATCTTCATAGTTAAAGGTCTTTCTCAATTTTATTTGTGAGGGCTATAAATTCCTCAACACTTAATTGTTCCGGACGTTTTCCAAAGATAGTACCTTCTTTTAAATTATCGGAGAGATTGAGTGTTTTTAAACTATTACGAAGTGTTTTCCGGCGTTGTTGAAAAGCCATTTTTACAACTTTAAAGAAAAGTTTTTCATCACAAGGTAAAAAATGATTTTCTTTTCTCCTTAGCCTGATAACACCGCTTTTTACTTTTGGGGGTGGATTGAATACTTTTTCGGATACTTCAAACAGAAATTCGGCATTATAAAATGCCTGTACGAGAACAGAAATTATACCGTATGCTTTACTCCCTTCTTTCTGGCATATCCTGACAGCAACTTCTTTTTGGAACATCCCCGCTAATTCGGGAACCTGGTTACGCATTTCAATCATTTTAAAAACAATCTGGGATGAAATGTTGTAAGGAAAATTGCCAATGATGGCAAAAGGCTCATCTTTAAATATTTCCGCAATATTATAATGCAAAAAATCTCCTTCCAGGATATTTAGTTTTGCCTCGGTTTCAGCCGGAATTTGAGTATTAAATTCTGAATTTAAATATGTTATCGATTCTTTATCTACTTCAATTGCATATAATGTAACTGGTTTTTGTAATAGGTATTTTGTTAAAACTCCCATTCCCGGACCTACCTCCAGAATATTGTTATATCCCTCCAGTGTAAGTGAATCCGCAATTTTTTCCGCAATACTTTCATCTTTCAAAAAATGTTGCCCCAGGTGCTTTTTTGCACGTACTGTTTCGCCGTTTTGCCGTATGTTTGGAACTTGTTCTGAAGAGGTACCGGGAGTTTTATATTTTTTCTTTTTCATTTAACTATATTCTTCATCTTTCCATGAAAGGTTTGTAGTGTGACCTAATGTTCACTTATTATTTCCAGTTCTGTTCTGAATGAAAGGATTTTATCGGCAAAAAGGGTTAATACCTGATTGCGGAGCCTTTCGGCATCTTCCATATAATATTTTTGAAGTGCTTGTTTGCTATTCGTATAATATTGTACGGAATACGTTGTTCCACCCATTTCTTCTTCTACCAGTACTTTTATTATTCTTGCATGTGTAAATTTACCGGTAGAAAGCATTTCGGGGATATGCTCTTCTTTCATCCATTTTAACCATTTGTCGTGGACAGATTTATCAACATTGCTTGTTACGTTGTATATATACATATTTAAATGTGAGATATTAGACGATTAATTAATGGCATCGCCCCTGAGCATACGGTATTTTTTCCTGGCTTCTACAAAGTAAATGCTATCTGAGTGATTGAAAATAATTTTTTCATATAACTCTTTGGCTTTATCGGGGTCGTTTAAATGATCATTATAAAGTTCAGCCAGATTAAAAATAGCATCATCTGCCAAAATACCGGTTCCGAAAAATTCAATGATTTTTATATAGTTTAGCCTTGCTTCATCATACTTTTTTTTCTTTTCCAAAAGCCTCGCTTGTTTAAGTAATGCTTCATCTTCAATGCTTTCCCCTTTATGGTTTATAAGGATTTCGTTAAGTAATTCAATGGCTTCATCATTTTTCTTTTGGTATGAAAGCAAGTCGGCCTTTGCATAAATTTTTAATGCAGTTTGGGTGGAATCTTCTAAAGAATTATCTGAGATAAGCAGTTTCAGTTCTAATGCATCATTGGCAATAAGTTGGGAAGTTGATGCTTTTAAAACTTTTAACTGATTCTCAGCCCAGTCAAAATCACCTTTATAGAAGCTGGTTTGCGCAACTTTAAAGCGGGCAGTTTGTGCTATTACATCATTTTTGAGGAGTTTTTGTATCTGGGAATAGTAAATGAGTGCCTGATTAAATTTTTCGTTATAAACTAAAATATCCCCCAGCGCCATTTTTACATTGGCTTCATCATACCTGTTCAGGGATTTATTTAATATAGTCTTCAGAAGATCTTCCGCTTTTTTGTTTTCACCTTTGTGAAATGCTAAAAAGTTAGCATATGCTATTTGTAAGTTAATTGTCTCGGCAGTATATCCAAATTCATTGAGCAGAGAAGCAAATTTTTCTTCAACGTCATTCTTTTTATTTGCTGTTTCTTCACCCAGTTCAATATCTATAATATATAAATGACTTTGAATAACCAATTCAGGATTATTTGTGGTTTCTATAATATAACTAAATATTTTCCGGGCTGTTTCCATGTCATCATCTTCCATTGCAATTAATCCTAAATCAACAATTCTTTCAAGCGAAGGTTCTTCGGCTCTCTTAAAAATTGCTTTTTCCTGGGTAAAAGCACTTTCATACTGCTTTTGCTGAATAAATAACCAGCTTAGGAATTGGTTCCATGTAATATTAGGATCGGTTTGTGCGCGTTTTAGTAACAACTTTCTCAATAACTGGTTGTTTTCAGAAGTTGATTGGTCTGAAATAAATCTTCCGATATTACGCTGAACATTCCCTAAATAAGAGTCCTGATGTGCAATGAGGTCCAGATAAGTGCTATACATACTTTCCATATCTCCGAGTTCCCCATATATATATGCAAGGTCATAATTAAAGTTAAGGTCAGGATTCAGTTCCATCCCGGTTTTAAAAGATTTAACGGCGTAATCGAGTATCGATTTTTTTTTGAAAGCGTTGCCGATAGCGTATGCATACGAAGCATTTTCATTAATGGCACTTAGAGCAATTTTATAATTTTTTTCGGCCTCTTTTTCATTGCCTTTAAGCATATAATTATAGCCAAGCTCAATGTATAACAAAGGGGTGTTGATCCTGGTATTCTCTATGGATGAAAGCAGTGCTTTTTCTGCTTTTTCATATTCTTCAAGTTGTTGATAGCAATACGTTAAGGAAAATAAATGGCTGGTATTAAGTGGGTATTTTTCGTAAAGCTTTTCAAAATAAAGCACAGCTTTTTCATAATTGCCCTGATCCATGTATTGTTTTGCCAGTTTTCCCTCCTGAGAAAAACCAACAGCGAATACTATAAACAGAAGTATGAAAAAAAGGTGTTTCATGTAAGGTGTTTTATCAAATATACTATTTACAGGCTTAATAAAAGTTAAGCTATACTTAAAATAGTTTATGAGATCATATCAAACCCTGTGTATGGCACCAAAGCTTCCGGGATCTTAATACCGTCTTTAACCTGGTAATTTTCAAGTATACCTGCTAAAACTCTTGGCAGGGCTAATGAACTGCCATTTAAAGTATGAGCTAATTGCATTTTACCATTACTATCTTTAAAACGAAGTTTTAACCTGTTTGCCTGAAAAGTTTCAAAATTAGATACAGAACTTATTTCCAGCCAACGGTCCTGTGCGGTGGAAAACACTTCAAAGTCAAACGTAAGTGCTGATGTAAATCCGAGGTCGCCCCCACAAAGTTTTAATATCCTAAAAGGGAGTTTTAACTCCCGAAGAATGGCTTTAACATGTTCTACCATACCATTCAGGGCTTCATAGGATTTATCAGGATGTTCAATACGTACTATTTCTACTTTGTCAAATTGATGCAATCTGTTTAATCCGCGTACATGTGCTCCATAACTTCCGGCTTCCCTTCTGAAACAAGGGGTATAAGCTGTGCAGCATATCGGAAAATCTGATTCATTTAAAATTTCATCCCTGAAAAGATTTGTAACCGGAACTTCCGAAGTTGGAATAAGATAAAGGTCATCAGCAGTGACATGGTACATTTGCCCTTCCTTGTCAGGTAATTGGCCGGTACCATACCCTGAGGTTTCATTAACAAGGTGTGGAACCTGGTATTCCTTATATCCTGCTTCTGTGTTTTTATCTAAAAAATATGCAATTAAAGCGCGTTGCAACCTTGCTCCTTTACCTTTATACACCGGAAAACCTGCCCCGGTAATTTTTGCTCCCAGGTCAAAATCTATAATATCGTATTTTTTTGCCAGTTCCCAGTGTGGTAATGCCTCATTATCAAGTTGGGGTATATCACCTTCCTTATAAATTTCTTCGTTATCATTTTCGCTATTGCCTGCTGGCACCAATTCATTAGGGATGTTGGGGATTTTGTACAATAATTCATTTAAAGCCAGTACCGTTTCATTAAGCTTATCACTTAACTCTTTAGATGACTCTTTTAAGTGTCCGGTTTTAGCTTTTAATTCATTAGCTTTTTTGTGTTCGCCACTTTTAAACAATCCGCCGATTTCTTTGGAAAGTTTATTGGATTCAGCCAATATAGTATCTAATTCCGCCTGGATTTTCCTGCGCTCTTCATCTGTTGAAATTACCTGAGCTATAAGATCGTTGGCACTAAAATTACGTTTTGCCAGAGCTTTGATAGTCTGTTCTTTATTTTCTCTGATAAATTGTATTTGTAACATAAAGGCTATTTTCAGTTGGCAAATTTACAGTAAATACGAATATAACCAATGGATATAATTATTCTTTTTCGTAAGGTAAAATCCAATTATGGTGTTTAAAGTGATGCCATTTTTCTGCTGCCAGGTCAACCTGAGGGTCAATAAAAGGGCGTAATTCTGATCCATTTACACTTACTTTGCTCCTGTGTGCATAAACAGAAATTTCTCTGCCTTCCTTTTGGTATTCTTTTTTAAGGCGTTGCACAAATTGCCAGATAACGTCGGGTTTTGTAGACACCATGCGGAACTGCTTTGGAGATAAATAATTACGGGGATAAATAATGGTATCTTTTTTCGTGTTTTTATCTACTACCTTAAAAGAAATGTGTCCGTATTTACTTCGTAACATCATTCTCCAGCTTAATCGATGCCCTTCTTCAGTCCATAAAACATCATCTTTAAAAAACCAATGTCGCAACGGGAGTGCTATTTGAAAAACAAAGTAAATTGAAGCAAGGATCAATAACGGTTTTTTATAAGGTGGGATACTAATTTCTACACCTTCATACAAGGGTTTTTTCTTTAAAAAGATATTCCTGATAGTTTCAGGTTCAAAAAAGAATAATGTAAATGCTAAAGACAGGTATGGAAAAATCCCGATTTGAAATACAATAGAATTAAACAAATGAAAAACAACAGATCCAGCAAAAGCTATCTTACGTGTAGGTTTCCAAAGTAATAACGGTACAATTAAAAGGTCATAAAAAATCCCGGAATATGAAATAAAGGCATGTAACCAATTGTGTTGAAGTATTGGCCCGATAATAGGATAATTTTTTTTACCTTCCATAAGAGTTTGTGCAACAGAGAGGTTCAACCAGTCCGGATATATTTTGGCGACTGCAGCATAGGTATACACAATCCATATTTGAAGAATAATAATCCATTTGCACCATGCGGGCATGGAAATACTTTTTATTTCCGGGTTTTGCTTTGCATCAACGGAATGATACCTGTTGGCTGGTAAAACCAACATGATTAGGCATATTAACACTAATAGGTAATAATGATTGTTATAGGATGCTTTTTGCATTAAGTAAACACATGTCCACAATACAGTGAAAACCCCTAAACTCCACCTGTATTTGTAACCAATCATTACGAGTAGGCCGCATACGCCCATTATGGCAAAATAGAAATACATTCCCGAACCCGGCAATGGTTGTAGAAAGTCTAATCCTATAAAATTAAAAGTGAATTTTGGCTCTATAAGTGTGTAAGATATCCAACCGGTAAAAATAGCTCCAAAACATTCCAAAGCAATAAGTAACCCAAAAATAATTCGAAAAACTATTAATGAGGAGTTATCAATCTGTTTAAATAATAATTTATTGAGCATTGATACCGGCAATGTAATTTAAGGCTGTTTTTTTGTCCTTAAATAATTGTTCTTTTAAAGCTTCAACAGAGTCAAAACGTTTTTCATCACGCTGCCTCTTTAACAAATTTAATTGGATTTTTTTACCGTAAAGATCTTCATTAAAATCAAAGAAATGTACCTCAATTGATTTTTCTGTACCGCCAACTGTTGGGTTTATTCCAATATTCATCATCCCATACACCGTTTTATTATGGATAAAACTTTTTACGGTATAAACCCCGTTTTTGGGAACTAATTTATACTGTTCTTCAATATAAAGATTGGCCGTAGGGAATTCAATTTGTCTTCCCAGCCCTTTTCCTTTTGTAATGGTGCCGGTAAGCATAAACTCATAACCCAAATACATATTGGCCTTTGTTATGTTTCCGGCTACCAGGGCTTTTCTGATTTTAGTTGAACTTATGGAAACTTCATCAATTTCTTTTGCGGTTATTTCTTCAACTTCAAAATTATAAGTTTCTGAAAACTCCCTTAACTCTTTAATAGTAGCAGTCCTGTTTCTGCCAAACCTGTGATCATAACCAATAATTACTTTTTTTACATTTAATTTGGCTACTAATACTTCTTTTACATATTCCTGGGCACTTAAACGGGAAAATTCTATAGTAAAGGGATGAATTACAAGTTGGTCCAGACCGGATTTTTGCAGTATATCAATTTTTTCTTCAATAGTATTTATCAATTTTAAGTTGTTATCTTGTTGTAAAACCATTCGTGGATGAGGAAAAAAAGTAAGAATGGTCGATTTGAAATCGTTGGCTCGGGCACTTTCAACTAACCTCTTTATAATTTTTTGATGTCCAAGATGTACACCATCAAAAGTTCCGATTGTTACTACTGAAAAATCCGGCTGTTCAATTTCTTCAAGATTACGCTTTATAACCACTTAAGGGGTTGATTTAGGTTAGACATTTAAGTTAGCAAAATAATGCATTTTAAAATTATTTCTTTTACATTAAATAATTTTTTTAACAAACTTATGAAGTTGTAAACCATATAAATTTCGTTAAATTTACGACCCTAACATAACTAGAAATGAAGAAATTAAAAGTTTTGGTTATTCTTTTTGTGAATTTTCTAATATTTAATGTTGGTTATTCACAGGAAATTGAGGTATGGAAAAGCAAAAGCCAGGCCAAAATGATCAATAACTCGAACTCTAAGAAAGCTATATATAATTTAGATGTTAATGCATTTAAAAAATTTTTAAGTCAAGTACCCAAAAGAAACACCCAAAATAAATCCCGGAAAAATTTGATAAATTTTCCAATGCCGGATGGATCAAAAGAGGTATTTAATGTTTTTGAACACTCTGTCCTGGCAGAAGAACTGGCTTCCAAGTATCCGGATATTAAATCTTACTACGCAAAATCTATTAAAAATCCGCTAAATACAATACGCTTCAGTGTGGGGATTTCCGGTTTTTATGGAATGATTTTTTTTAATAACGATGTGTATTATATAAATCCTGAAAAAGGAGTTGAAAATGAGTATTTTTTGGCATCTAAAAAAGCATTTGAAGCAAAAAATTTTCAATGTTCGTTTAATGAAGATAAAACATTTGAAGAAGTAAAAAACAAAACAGAAACCGCATTAAGAGGGCCCGATGACGGCCTTTTAAGAACTTATAGGTTAGCATTAGCATGTACTGGCGAGTATGCACAATTCCATATTAACCAGGCAGGAATTTCAGGAGGTACAGATGCGCAGAAAATTGCCGCTGTTTTAGATGCAATGAATGTGACTATGACCCGGGTAAATGGAATTTATGAACGGGAGCTTTCCCTTACTATGGAGTTGATACCAAATAATGATGAAATCATATTTCTCAATTCTGCTACCGATGGTTATTCAAATAATGACGGTAATTCCTTGCTTGATGAGAACCAAAATATCATTGATGATATAATAGGCCTGGCAAATTATGATATAGGACATGTATTTAGCACTAACGGGGGTGGAATTGCACAATTAAATTCTCCTTGTACTTCTAGTAAAGCAAGGGGTACCACAGGTCTCACCTCGCCAATAGGTGATGCTTTTGATATTGATTTTGTGTGTCATGAAATGGGACACCAGTTTGGAGCCAGTCATACATTTAATAATTCATGCACTGGCAATAGAAATAACTCTACTTCCGTAGAACCCGGTAGCGGGTCAACAATTATGGGATATGCCGGAATTTGTGCTCCGAATGTACAAAGTGATGCCGATAGTTATTTTCATGCAGTAAGCATTGAGCAAATGTGGCAGAATATTACAAACGGGAACAGTGATTGCGCAGCCATCGAGGTAACCGGGAATGATGCCCCCACAGCAAATGCCGGGATTGATTATATTATTCCACAAAGCACCCCATTTGTTTTAGAAGGTATAGCTTCAGACCCCAATGCTGATGTCCTTACTTACAACTGGGAACAAATTGATACTGAAGTTGCTCCAATGTCCCCTGAGCCTACATCTACAGGTGGGCCTATGTTCAGGTCATTGCCTCCGGATACTTCACCTAAAAGATTTTTTCCCTCAACTGCGAGTTTATTAAATAATGAATTATCTAACACATGGGAAGTTTTACCCGCGGTTTCAAGAGAATTGAACTTTTCATTTATGGTCCGGGACAATAACCCTTCGGGTGGACAAACAGCAAGTGACGATATTGAGCTTACAGTTGATGGAAATTCAGGACCCTTTGCCATTACTTCTCAAATAAGTGCAGCCACTTTTGGCGCAGGTGATATTATCACAGTTACATGGGATGTAGCCAACACCAACATGGCACCTGTTAATACAGAATTTGTTGATATATATTTTGTAGTAGAAGGGGATTTTGAAAATCTTATACTAGCAGATCAGAATGCAGTGAATGATGGCACACATCATATTTCTGTACCTAATGGAATTACATCCTCTGCGGTAAGAATAATGATCAAAGCTGTTAATAATGTTTATTTCACACTTAATACGGCGGACCTCACAATACAGGAAAGTGATTATATTTTAAATTTTGATTCTCTTGAACACACAGTATGCCAGCCCGATGATTTGGTATTCAATTTTACTTATAACAGTTTTTCAGGATTTAATGAAACCATAACTTTTTCATCTGCCGATGTTCCTTCCGGACTTAATGTTTCCTTTAATCCATCAACAGCAGATAGTGATGGAGAAAGTGTGCAGGTAACAGTTTCCGGAACCGGAAGTGTAGCTGTGGGGAATAATGATTTTACTATTATAGCAAACGCTACAACTCCTGGCTTAACAAAAAGTTACCCTATAAGCTTTAGTGTTCAATCTAACACAGTCTCAGACCCAATTTTGGCATCACCTGCAGATGGAGCTATAGATATGGATTCCGACCAGGTTTTAACATGGAATGATGACCTAAACGCAAGTAGTTATGAAGTTCAGATTTCGGAATTCTCCGATTTCTCTGTGTTATTTACGGATACTCCGGTAATATCAAATTCTTTTCTGGCACAAAACCTTGCATATAATACACAATATTTTTGGAGAGTTAAAACAGTTAATGAGTGTGGAGAGAGTAGCTTTAGTCCCTCTTTCAATTTCACTACTAAGGAAGTAACCTGTAAAAGTTATGCAAATAGTAAAGATATTCAGATAAGTTCAGACGGGTCTAACACTGTTTTTTCAATAATTAATATTGCAGATCAGGGTGTTCTGGAAAGTTTAACAGTTAATCTCAATATAACCCATACATATGTTTCGGATCTTATAATTGAATTAACTTCTCCCATGGGAACTAAAATTACGCTGATAAATGAGCAATGTGAAGGAATGCAAAATATAAATGTAACATTAGATGATGATGCTGATAATATTTTATGTGGTGTAAACCCCGCTATATCAGGAACTTTTTCACCCGAAGGATTTTTGTCTTCTTTTAAAGGTGAAAATCTAAGTGGTACATGGACACTTACCGTTATTGACATGTGGGACCAGGATGGAGGTTCTATTAACTCATTTGGATTGAATGCTTGTATTGAAGGTGTATTTTTACCGGATGCAGATGATGACGGAGTACCCGATGTGGATGACTTATGTCCGGGATCTCCCCCACAAACGCTTGTAGATATTGATGGATGCCCCATTTTTACACTACCGGCGGATAATTTTGAAATGAGGATTGTAGATGAGTCCTGCAGGGTAAATAATGATGGTGCTATTTTTATAGAAGCAGTTCAAAATCATGACTATACCGCTACATTAAGTGGGCCGGCAACAGTTTCAGAAAATTTTAATGTACAAACAGAATTTTCAGGGTTATCTGCCGGGGATTATACCCTTTGTTTTACAGTTGATGGAGAATCCGGGTTTCAACAATGTTATGAGATAACTATTAATGAACCGGAACCCCTAACAGTTTTGTCTGAACTTGATGCTGAAAATAATACACTTCAGTTGTCTTTGGAAGGTGGGAATATTTACACTATTGAATTAAACGGAGTAGTGACACTCACAACCCAGGATAACATTAGCCTCCAATTGGAAAATGGGCCAAATTCATTAAGCGTTAAAGCAGAAAAAGAATGTAAAGGTATTTATACAGAAGAATTTATTATTTCGGATAAAATAACGGCTTATCCAAATCCATTTTATACAGATGTTATTTTTAGTATCGGCCGATTTGATAAACCTGTTAATTTTTCTGTATACTCAGTAACAGGTGAAAAAGTACTAAATACTACCATACAAACAGACCTTAGAGGGGAGGCCCTGTTAAATTTATATCATTTACAGACAGGGATCTATGTAGTAAATATTAAAGGTGAGGGTCTTAATACAACACATAAAATCATCAAGCAATGAAAAAAAAATTATTGGTATTAATGCTGTTTTCATTTTTAGTATTTAATTGTGGAGGAAACGATGACGGGCCTTCTGTACCAAGGGCTGCTGATTTGATTTTTCCTGAAGAAAGTTCAGAATGTACAGAAGGGATTTCCGTAAGTAGTATAGAAAGTGATATAACGTTTGTATGGAATGCAGCTAAAAGTGCTCATAGTTATCAGCTAACAGTAACTCATATTGACACAAACACCTCCGAAGAGTACAATACTACAGAAACCCAATTTGAAGTTACATTGTTAAAAGGTGAGGCGTATTCCTGGGCTGTAACATCCTTGTCCGGTGATGGGTCACTTACGGCTGAAAGTGAAACATGGTATTTTTATAATGCCGGTGGTGCTGAGTCTTATGCTCCTTTTCCTGCAGGTTCAATGTCTCCCAACTCAGGGTTAAAATTTCACGGTATTACCAGTTTAAGCTTATCCTGGACGGGTAATGATATAGATAATGATATAACAGGATATGATGTATATTTTGATAATGTTAATCCGCCAGCATCAATTGTTGAGACCGACATACAACAGGAATTAGCAAACATTACCTCATTAACTTCCGGCGTATATTATTGGAAAGTAATCACCAAAGATGCGGAAGGCAATACTTCGGATTCCGGGGTTTACCAGTTTCAGATAGAGTAGCCGTGAATTTTATCATCAATTTCAGAAAGTATATTTTAGTTTAATACCACTGTAGTAATTTACCGGATCCCCTGGATAGTAATACCTGGGTTCCGACCCGCCAAAACCTGTTGCGTTTATCAAAATTGAACTTGCGTATTTTTCATCAGTAATGTTGTTGATGCCAGCATTAATTTCAAACAACAGTTTTTTAGTAAAATTAGTTTTATAGCCCACTTTGGTATTTAAAAGTGTATATGCATCCGTATACAGCGTATTGCCATCGGTCATGGGAATTTTTCCTATGTGTTGAAGTCCGCCAAAAAAGAATAAACCGCTTGTATGTTCAATTCTCACGCCTGCATTGATATTTTTATCGGGAACACCGGTTAATTTATTTCCTGAATAATCATTGTCGCCATCAATAAAATCAACAAACTCCGGGAAATTGAAACTAGCATTAACAAAAGGTGAAATCTCAAAAGAAGATATACTCAAGTTATATTCTGTTAATATCTCAACGCCTTTATGAGATGTCCTTCCGGCATTTTTGCCGATATACTGATCTTCACCAACACGGTCGGCCACCAGTAAATTTCTTATATCCATTATATAGCCGGCTACGGATACATGAAGTTTATTATTTAAGAAAAATAAATTGGTGCCTAACTCATAATTCATTCCTGTTTCAGGTTTTATATCCGGGTTAATAGCACCGTCGGGAGTTAAAGTCTCCTCAAGGCTCGGGTATGAATATCCCCTGCTTACGTTTGTATAAATAGTGCTATAATCATTTAAATTATACACCAGATTTAAACTAGGCGCCAGTATAGGGTCAAAATCCCTTTGGGCACTAGTGTTTAATTCCCCTTCATTAAAATGATCAATAAAATCATAACGGGTTATATTTAAATTTAAACCGAGTTGGGCTTTAAAATTCTTTAAAATGTCCCTTGAAAGTGTAGCAAAGATGTTTATGTTACTTCTTTCCTCTTCATTATCACTCATCGGATTACCTTCCAGGCTTCCGTTTCCGTTGTTATCCTGATATAGATTTTCAATAGTTTCCCAGTTGTATTTGTCTTTAAATATTTCAGTGCCCAGAGCAAAATCAGTATTACTAATAGTTCCGGAGAAAACAGAACGTAGACCGTAAGTATTGGTGTAATCATCAAAAATACCGAATGGGGCAGGTTCATAATGATCTAAATAGGAATAGAAAACAGAAGTTGAATTTTTAATATTTTCGTTAAAGCTATGGGTATATGTTAACCCTAACAGCGTATAATCGTTGTCTTCATAACCTTGGGCTCCCAGCCAATTTTGAGCCGCCTGTCGTGGATTTTCATTAAAAGCAGTATTACTAAGAGAACTAGGTATATGTGCTATAAAATTAGTTTTATTAACCAGGAAATTAATTTCATTATTGGTGTTAAACTTATAATTCAAATTCATAAAAACTGCATTCCTGTTGTAATTGCTGTTTTGCCTGTAACCATCTGTAGACAAATGGTCATAATTGAATGTTAATGATAGCTTATCATCACTGAATCCGCCGCTCAAAGAGTTTTTAACTAAATTAAAAGATCCTATTGTTAAGCTGTTTTTAAAAAAGGTTGAAGTGTTTAAAGTTGAATTTAAAAGTATGGCACCTCCTAAATTAGTTCCATAAGCCGTTGCTTTAGGACCTTTTATCACATCAATTCTCTGAAGCATTTCGGGATCGTAGATTTCTAATGACGACTCGCCCGTGCCGTTAGTAATTGGAATTTCATTAAAATATGCACGCACTTTATTGGTTCCAAATGGTGTTCTTGATCCAACGCCCCTTATAGTAAGCCTGTTTGTATTTAAAGCACCAGAGAGCATGTAAACCCCCGGTGTTTGGTTCATTGCCTGGACCAGGTCTACAGGACTGTAATTTTCAATGGTCTGTGCTGATATGCTCTCTACCGGGGTTATTAAATTACCCTTTTTGGTATATACAGATTCCAAAATTACTTCACCAAGCGTGTCTTGCTGTTTTTCTTGAATATCCTGAGCAAAAGAGAATTTTGCAAACAAAATAATCAAAAGAGTAGTGGAGGTTTGTTTTATAAATTTCATGAAAGCAAAAGTAATCTATTAATTAAAAATTATTTAATGCTATAAGATTTAACTTTTGTTAAATATTTGATAATGAAGTGAAAGATGTTACCCATAAAAAACAATTCAATTAATTAACTTTGTTTAATAAAAGAAGTAACAAGAATGAAAATTATCTCTTACAATGTAAATGGTATAAGAGCAGCTTTAAATAAAGGTTTTTTAGAATGGTTAGCAAGTGCAGATCCTGATGTGATTTGTCTTCAGGAAACCAAGGCAATGAAAGAGCAACTGGATTTATCACTTTTTGAACATGCGGGGTATGGTTATAACTATTGGTTTAGTGCTCAAAAAAAAGGATATAGCGGAGTTGCAATTTTGTCAAAAACAGAACCCGACCATGTAGAATATGGCACCGGAATAGATTATATGGATTTTGAAGGCAGAAATATACGGGCAGATTTTGGTGATATTTCTGTTATGAGCCTGTACCTGCCTTCAGGGACTAATATAAATCGCCTGGAACATAAACTTACATATATGGCCGATTTTCAGCACTATGTAAATGAATTAAGAATAGAAAAGCCAAATTTGATTATTTGCGGGGATTATAACATATGCCATGAAGCCATTGATATTCATGACCCCATTCGAAACGCCACCGTATCAGGGTTTTTGCCAATTGAACGTGAATGGATAGGTGCTTTTATAAAAAGCGGATTTATAGATAGCTTTCGGCATTTTAATAAAGACCCTCATCATTATTCATGGTGGAGTTACAGAGCCAATGCAAGAAACAATAATAAAGGCTGGAGAATAGATTATGCAATGGTTACAGAACCCTTGCAAGAAAAATTAAAAAGAGCCGTTATATTACCTGAAGCAAGACACAGTGATCATTGCCCGGTTTTAATTGAATTGAATCAGTAAATTCTATAAATATGATTAAGAAAATTTTTGTTGGATTTTTTGTGTTAATATGCACATCATCCTGTATTTCTACTAAAGTTTTTAATGACTTAAAAGCTGATTACGACACTATAAAAGCCAAACATGATGATTTGGTTGAAGAAAACGGACAGCTTAAGGCAGCTAATAATAAACTTGAGAATGATTTAACTGCATTGCAGAATTCTTATAACGAAGCAGTTTCTGAACGGGATAAATTGAGACAAGATTATACGGCTGCAAGTAATAATCTTGCAAACCTTCAGGCGTCATATGATGCACTAGAGAAAAACAGCAGTTCCGCAATGGCAGAAAATGCCAGAAAAAACAGGGAATTATTATCTCAACTTGAAGCTAAGGAAAAAGCACTGGCTGCGGAAAGCACAAGATTGGATGAATTAAAAAGGCAATTAGATGCCCGAACACAGCGTGTGAATGAACTCGAAGGCTTAATTGCGGCTAAGGATGCATCGATGAAACAATTAAAGGATGCCATTTCCAAAGCCTTGCTCGATTTTGAAGGTAAAGGGCTTACAGTGGAGCAACGGGATGGTAAAGTATACGTTTCAATGGAAAACAAACTACTCTTTGAGAGTGGGAGTTGGACAGTAGGAAGTGAAGGGAAAAGAGCTGTTAACCAGTTGGGAAATGTATTGGCGCAAAACCCGGATATTGCCGTACTTATAGAAGGACATACAGATAATGTTCCTTACAGGGGCAATGAACATATTAGTGGTAATTGGGACCTATCTACAAAACGGGCTACTGCTATCGTGAATATTTTGATGGAAAACAATGCGATAGATCCTGCCAATCTTACTGCGGCTGGAAAAGGGGAGCATACACCTGTGGCAACTAATGAAACTCCGGACGGAAAAGCTAAAAACAGGAGAATCGAAGTTATTCTTACACCTAAGCTAGATGAAGTCACTAAATTGCTTAACGAGATATAGTATTTGTTTTTTTTTAACATTTCAGCTAAACAAAATATTTAACTTTAAAGCCTCTAACAAGAGGCTTTTTAATTAATTGACAAAACTTTACAACTGCATGAAGTACACTAAACTTCCGGGAACCGACATACATATCAGTAAAATATGTTTGGGAACTATGACCTGGGGTAAGCAAAACAGTGAAGCTGAAGCCCATGAACAAATGGATTATGCTTTAGAAAGAGAAATTAATTTTTTTGATACCGCAGAGTTGTATTCTGTTCCGGTTGAAAAAGAAACTCAAGGTAGTACAGAGCGCTATATAGGAACATGGTTCAAGAAAACCGGGAACAGGGATAAAGTAATTTTAGCTTCCAAAGTTGCCGGTCCGCCACATGTAAATAAGCATTACATCAGAAAAGAAGGTTTCACAAAGAGTATTATTGAAGAAGCTTTGCACAATAGTTTAAAGAGACTCCAAACCGATTACATAGATTTGTACCAACTGCACTGGCCGGAAAGAAAAACAAACTGTTTTGGAAAACGTGGTTACAATCACGATGAAAGTGATCCATGGGAAGACAATATTAATGAAGTCCTTCACATTTTGGATGGACATATTAAGCAAGGAAAAATAAGGAATATAGGCTTATCCAATGATGTGCCGTGGAGTACAATGAGGTACATAGAAGAAGCGAAATATAATGGTTTGCCTAAAATTGCCACTGTACAAAATCCTTATAGTTTATTAAACAGGTTGTATGAAGTTGGTTTAGCTGAGGTTTCCATGCGTGAAAATGTTGGATTGCTTTCCTATTCCCCACTTGCTTTTGGCCGTTTAACCGATAAATTTATAGAAAATTCAGACATTGAAAAAGCCCGTCTAACGTTATTCCCTTTTATGGCCAGGTATAATGGTGAAAATTCATTAAAAGCTACCCATATGTACTATGATCTTGCTAAATCGAACGGATTGTCATTAGCTACTATGGCATTGGCGTTTATAAACCAGCAACCGTTTGTTACCAGTAATATTATTGGAGCGACTACTATGGATCAGTTAAAAGAAAACATTGACAGTATTGATATAGATTTAAGTGATGAAGTAATTAAGGGAATTAATGATATCCACGAACAGATACCCAACCCTGCGCCATAAGAATATCGAACTCTTCAAGAGTTTCAAACCACAACTGTTCGGAAGACAGTTAATCTGTTTTAAATATTGGTATTTTGCTT
>CALGUD010000119.1 GCA_937901915.1 uncultured Flavobacteriaceae bacterium | reverse complement strand
TTTATAATGTTTGGTGCAGATTTAATAGAGAAAGTGCCTATGGCCGCCCTCACAGGGTTAATGATCATGGTTTCAATAGGGACATTTGAGTGGGCCAGTTTACGAACCTTTACACGGATGCCCAAATCGGATATTTTTGTAATGGTCATGGTAACCCTGGTTACTGTCTTTTTACATAATTTGGCATTAGCCGTCATTATAGGTGTTGTTATCGCAGCCCTTGTTTTTGCATGGGATAATGCCAAGCGTATACGGGCAAGAAAACACGTTGATGAAAACGGGGTTAAACATTATGAAATTTATGGGCCGTTGTTTTTTGGTTCTGTTACTGTTTTTAATGAAAAATTTGATGTTTTAAATGATCCGGATGAAGTTATTATTGATTTTGCCGAAAGCCGTGTAGTTGATATGTCTGCTATTGAAGCGCTTAATAAAATAACCGAACGTTACAGTAAAGTAGGTAAAAAAGTGCATTTGAGGCATTTAAGTAAGGATTGCCAGCAATTATTAAAGAATGCTGAGAAAATTATAGACGTGAATGTAATTGAAGACCCTACGTATAAAGTAGTGGTTGACAAAGTTTAACTATCTTAGTAAAATAGCTTTTATTTTATTATGATGGAAAATACGTCACAGTTTATAGAAAAAGTACGTGATGAAATAGCAAAGCTGGAGAAAAAAATAGAAATGTATCAAGAGTTGACCAGTCCTATTTCTCCTGATAATGCAATAGGACGTGTATCCAGAATGGATGCCATTAACAATAAGAGTGTGAATGAAGCTGCCTTAAGGGAGGCCGAAAACCGATTGAAAAAGCTATGCCTGGTGTTGGACTCTGTAAACAATCCCGATTTTGGTATTTGCAGAAGCTGCAATCAACCTATTCCTGAAGGCCGTTTATTGATACGGCCTGAGAGTGTCCTTTGTGTTAAATGTGCTCAATAAAAACCGGTATGCATTATTGTCCGTTATGTCATCATGCAGGAGAAATTATTTTAAAGAATATAACAAGTCAGTATTTTGAATGCACCTGTTGTAAGGGTATATTCATACCTTCAAATAAATTACCCGACGCTAAATCTGAAAAAGAACGTTATTTAGCTCACAATAATGATGTAAATGATAAATATTATCAGCAATTTGTAAACCCTATAGTGCAAAAAGTGTTAAAGGATTTTACTCCGGCAGCCACGGGACTGGATTATGGAGCCGGTACAGGGCCGGTCATTGCCAAATTATTAGAAGATAACAACTATACATTAACTTTATATGATCCTTTTTTTCATAATTATGCCGAAGTTTTGAAAAAAAAATATGATTTTATTGTGTGTTGTGAAGTAATAGAACATTTTCATAACCCGGAAAAAGAGTTTGTGAGATTAAAATCGCTTTTAAACCCCGGAGGAAAATTATACTGTATGACCCATATTTATCAGCCGAAAAATACAGCGTTTAAAAGCTGGTATTATAAAAACGATCCTACACATGTATTTATGTATCAGGAAGAAACGCTGAAGTATATAAAAAGAAACATAGCCTTCACGGGAATGACCATAGAAGGCAGACTTATTATTTTTGAAAATTAACTGAATATCAAAATAAGAAATTTAATGAAAGAAATAGCTTTAATGACATCAGGAGGAGATGTACCAGGTTTAAATGCATGTATAAGGGCTGTAGTAAAGGCAGCTGCTTACTATAACATTAAGGTAAGTGGAATAAAAGGTGGTTTTGAAGGTATGATTACCGGCGATTTTATCTCCATGGATACATCAACCGTACGTAATATTATTCATCTGGGAGGAACAATCCTAAAATCTTCCAGAAGTGAACGTTTTAAGACAAAAGAAGGTCGTAAGGAAGCTTATCAGCAATTAAAAGAAAAAGGAATAGAGGCCATTGTTATTATTGGTGGGGACGGTTCACTAAAGGGAGCCGAAGTTTTTGCAGAAGAATACAAAGATATATCCTTTATGTGTATACCAAAAACAATTGATAATGACGTTGCAGGAACCGATTATTGTATAGGATATGATACGGCTCTCAATACTGCGATGGGTGCAATTGATAAGCTAAGGGACACCGCTGAATCTCACGACCGGATTTTTGTGGTCGAAGTGATGGGCAGAGATGCCGGATATATTGCGTATGGTGCAGGAATTGCATGTGGAGCTGAGGGTATTCTTATTCCAGAAACTACTGCGGACATGAAATACCTGAACAACAAGTTTGAAAAAAAAGGATGGAACAAAAGCAAAACTTCACTGATCATTATTGTAGCCGAGGGAGATGAAAGCGGTGGCGCTTTTAAAGTAGCAGAGCAGATAAAGGATTTTTCACCCGGAAAAGATATCAGGGTCTCCGTTTTAGGCCATATTCAAAGAGGGGGCTCCCCGTCAAGTTTTGACAGGATCCTGGCAAGCAGATTAGGGGTTTCTGCTGTTGAATTTCTACGTGAAGGGAAAAAGAATAGTATAGTTGGGTTTATTAAAAATGAAGTTGCTATAACTCCCCTTTCCCAAGCAAAAAAAAATAGCATAGCGGTAAACAAAAAAGCATTGACATTTATGGAGATATTGACTTAGTTTTGTTACTGGTTAAGCCCCTTCTATCTCCCCCTAAGGGGGAGGAATTTGAATCTGGAGTTTTTCTATAGTTTAACATCGTGTAACCCACATTGTTAAATAATCTGTAAATATGCTATTTTTTCGGGTCTTGAATCTTTAGTTTTTTTTCTATAGTCTCCTGTCTTGTTCTCTTTTCTTACCATCAGCAGTCAATATTAAATTTTCAATCTTTAATATTAAATCATAACACCTGGATACTTAATTGGAACTTGGGATTTTTGTTTAATCATGTGATTGGCAACTTATTGATTATTGGTGGCTTCGAGAGCCTCAGCCACCAGAGAGCTAATCAGGGCCGTAAACAATTCTGAATATGCACCCTGCTGACAGGTATAAAATGTTTGCAAGCATTAAGAGCGTGAATTTTCTTTATTGGAAGCACCCTCCATCGTGTGTTCCAGTTCCAGATCTCCTTCGGGTGGCGTTTTCACATCCCTGTCTTTTACTTCTTTTCCTATTGGACCTTTTGAAATAGTTAATCCTCCATCTACAAAAAGTAATTCACCGGTTATAAATGAAGCTTCATCTGAAGCAAGGAATAAATATGCATTTGCTATTTCTTCCGGGGTAGCCCTACGCCCCATGGGAGTAGCTGAAATAAACAATTTTTCCATTTTTCTGTCCATTCCACTGGTTTCTCTATGAGTCCAGGCCGTATCTACAGCACCGGGACAAACACAATTTACCCGTATTCCATATTTGGCCTGTTCTGCCGCCAGACCTTTTGCAAAGGCATGTAAAAATCCTTTAGTACCTCCATAAGGTGTAACCTGCGGAATACCTAATTTTCCAGCTTCAGAACCTGCACATATAATTGTCCCTTTTGTTTTTTTAAGTTCAGGAATTGCATATTTGGTCATTAAAATGGCACTTTTTATATTGTTTTTAAGAAGAAGGTCTATTGCTTCTTCTGAATATTCATCAATTTCATTTACCTCCGGAAAAACCCCGGCATTATTGATCAATATATCGAGAGCACCAAATTCTTCTACCGCTAATTTTACGCATTCCTCTGCATTTTCAGCAATGGCTATATCTTTTGCATATGGTATAGCCCTGGATCCTGCTGTACGGATCTCTTCCACCACTCGATCAACAGGGTCGTCGGGCATTCCTACCACTACAACCCTGGCCCCTTCCTGTGTAAATTTTTTGCAAATTGCCTCACCTATTCCAGTTGCACCTCCGGTAATGATTGCTACTTTATTTTGAAGTCTTATCATGGGAATTATTTTTAAGTTAAACATTCAAGTAAAATTGTTTAAACATGTATTATAATGTTCAATAACAGATGATTACTTTCTATCCTAAATTTAGGATGCTAAGAAAAAATACAGTATTGTTATCAAATATTTTTTTTGCTCTTATAAAATGTAAAAAGAATGATTTAAATAATTTACAGCGTTTTTAAAAACAAAGAAGCCATCCAATTTGGACGGCTTCTTTAAACACGGTTATTTTAAACCGCTTTACGAAATTTGGATCGTTCTTGATGGTTTTTGTCTTGCTTCTTCTTTTTTAGGTAAATGAATACTTAAAATACCATCATTATATTTTGCTTTAATTTTGTCTTCTTCTACAGTTTCAGGTAATGCAAAAGTTCTTCTGAATGAAGAGTATCCAAATTCCCTGCGCGTATAATTCTCTTCCTTATGCTCATTTTCTTCACTTGTTTCTGTAGAGATTGATAAGGTTTTATTATCCAGATTGATGTTAAAGTCTGATTTCTTTAAACCGGGTACAGCCACCTCTACAAAATATGCATCGGCAGATTCCCTGATGTTAACTTTTGGTAAAGTTATACCCTCATTAAAGTTTGAAGAAAATACAGAAGGCATATCCCTATTAAAGAGATCATCAATCAACGAAGACCATGTAGGGGTAGTAAATGTATTTAAATTACTGTTTCCCCTGTTTCTGTTTTTTACAACTAAATTACTCATAGCTACAAAATTTTAAGTTAAACAATAATTCCAAAATAATTCATCTCTATACGGACAATTTATATGCCAAAACAATCAATAATATCTGTTTTAACAGTTAAAACTTTCCAGAAGTTTGTCTCTCTCGTAATTTCCTGGTTTTCTAAAATTAAGGTATAAGAAAGTTGTTTTTAGGTTTTTCTGTTAAGTCATTTTTTCAGTGTCAAGCTGACATTAGAATGAAACTTTGTCTTTTAATAGATAAATGGAATAGCATTTGTTTTTAAGCATTCAGTATTTTTTTCTATTCATTTAACCTTAAAAATTAAATTATGGAGAAAAAGCCTATAAAAGTACAGCTTATTGGTAAAAAAGCTAATTCTTACCACATTAAATTTCCAAATCTTCAAATTCCTGTAGAAGTCAATGAAAATCTTTACAAAAAAATGTTACGTAGCAAGGAGTATCAATTTAAAAAACCGGCTACTGAAGTATCAAGAGTTAATTCGGTTTGACTTCAACTTGTTTAATGAATGCTTTAAAGCCAGGGAATAATTCTGGCTTTAACTATTATTTTCTTCTTCAATAAGCTTTCTCCTTTTTCTTTTTCTGTACTTCTGAAGGCGGATTTAAATTATTTTCTTTATACCATTTTAAAGGGTCTGATTTGAGATTTTCAATGATAGCCGGAAGCGTAGACATCAAAGAGTGCCTGGGTTCCCAATTAAGTAACTCTCCTGCTCTTGAAATATCCAATTCGTAGTGGTCATCGGCGCGGTCAATCATCCATGGTTTAATAAACGGATCACCAAAGAGGTCCATTACCCATGCACCGGCTTTCGCTACAGGCTCGGGCACTTCGTATGTTTTCCACTCTTCTCCATGAATGAGCTTTCCAATCCTGTTCTGCAGTTCTTCATAACTCGGTGTTTCCGGTTCACCAATGTTAATAGCAATTTCTGCCGGAAATATTTTTCTTTTGTTAACAGTTTTTTCTAAAGCATCCAGCAGGTCTTCCATGTGTAAAAACACGTTTCCATGGGTAGTATCACCTGAATAAAAGTGACTGGTGAACTGCTTTTCATAGATTCGTTGTATCTGATGGGAAATAGGAATAGAATGTCCTTTATCATCATATACCCCTGCCAGACGTAACAAAACAGCCGGTATATTGCCTCTTTTATCATGGATGATCTTTTCGGTATCTATTTTTGATTCGGGATAATCCCAATTTGGTGCCAACGGACAATCTTCATTGATTTTCTGTCCGGGTTGTGTAGGTTTGTATATGAGATTTGTGCTCGAAAAAATAAACTGTTCCACTTCAAAGTCCTGCAGAACATTAATAAACTTTTCTGTTCCTTTAACTGTAACCTCCTCATAAAGATCACTTGGTTTTCCTGAAAAATCATAATATGCAGCCAGATGAATTACAGAAGCTATTCTATTACCATACACATACTGTACCCTTTCCATGGCCGTTCTTATGCTTTTTTCTGAAGTGATATCAAAACATACATACTCCGCTTCTTTAGGAGGGTAAGGATTACCATTTTTGTCTAACCCTACTACCGTATAGTTTTTAGAAAGTCTTCTGATTAGTTCTGTCCCTATTAAACCACTACTCCCGGTAATTATAACAATCTCTTTGTTATTCAATTGGTTACGTTCCATTTTTTAATTTATTAATGATTATATATACGATCAATTAATTTAAATTAATACTATCATCTCAAAAAAGTGTGTTGCATTACATCATAAAATAACCCTTTCAATAAATCTTTTATAAAACTGCAGGTAAGCTGATTAGTCTTTTTTCACTTCTTTAATTATAAAAAAACCATCACTACCTTGTTTTTGGTATAGTGGCATGTGAATATGGGCATTCCACTGGCTTCGTAATTCTTTACCGTTTTGATGTGCAAGAAGTTCCCCTTCCGTTATTTTCTGAAAGTTTTCAAATCCAGGCTTCATTTTAAAGGTATCACCGTCTTTAATTTCATGGCGATAGAGAATTTCAAATGTTTTTTGTCCCGGGCTGTTTGCTTTTAAAAACTTGTCTACACGATCCGGGTAATTAGTTAATACTTTCAAATCCAATTGACACGCTTCCTGCATTGCAAGCCATATCATTCCTTCGTGATTCTCTACAGAAGTTTTGCTTTCATGCTGTCCGGCTTCAAACACAAATCCGGTAATACCCAGGCGACTGAGGTATTGATCTATACATCCATTTACAATATCACTAAACCCCCTGATAATATATGTAGGAAATTGATGTGCCCAGGCATCATTTTCATTTACTTCCTGCACAGATACAAAAGGTAATGTAGGTGCAGAAGTTGTATGACAATCCATAAAAAATCTCTTGGTATATTGTATTTCACGTTCCAGGTGTTCTATAACATCTATAATGGCAAGCATTTCTTTTTGTTCATAGGATGACGATGGTCTTGTTATATTATCTTTTGTCCATACACGGTTTAGATCTTCATCAATATACCGTTCATTTTGTTTTAGTGCCTGCCTGTTACCTACAATTCCAACTACGGTACCTGTAATATCCGGTTTGGTGTTTTCTAACTCCTTAAACACTCTTTGCAAGGCCTTAATACCGCTGGGTTCATTCCCATGTATTCCTCCAAATATTAGTAATAGCGGACCTTTATGGCCTGTGCTGTATCTTCCTATCATTCGGGGAATAAGATCAGTTGGTTCTGCTATTTTCATCATATATTAATTTTAATTCGTAATTAATGCATTGTAGCCAATACATTATTGGGCATTGTACCTCTATACATTTTTTTATACTCAACTTTTCGTTCAATAGCATCTACCACGGCATCAGTAAAATCAGGCATATCCAATTCTTTAAAGCGTCTTAACCCTCCCGGGCTTAATACATTGATTTCAATCAACTTATCATCCACCACATCCAGACCGACAAAAAAGAGTCCGTCTTTAATTAGTTTTGGTGCAGTAAGATCTACAATACGTTGCATTGCAGGCGTAAATTCACATGCTTCTGCTGTAGCACCTACCGAAAAATTACTTCTGAATTCATCATTCCCGCTTTTTCTGCGGATCAAAGCTTTGTGACCCTCCTGTTCCAGAACACGCCCATTCATTAAAAAAACACGAACATCGCCCTTTTTAACTCCCGGCAGGTATTCCTGGGCAATTACATATCCTTCTGCCATAATGGTGTCTATAATCTGATTGGTGTTTTTTTCATGTTTATCAATCAGGTACACATTCTGGCCACCGGACCCCTCCAGGGGTTTGAGTACCATTCGTTTATTTACTTCTTCCCAGAAGTTGAGTAAATCTTCTTTGTTTCGTGATATTAAACTTTTGGGTTTAATTTCCTCCGGGAGTTCTTCAAAATACAATTTATCTATAAATGCATTGGTCATTGCATAGGCATCATTAAGTACCAGTACCCCCAGTTGTTGGGCCATTCTACCAAAGGCCACACCCGCTTGTTCTGCCCAGTGCCTGTCCGGCGGTTCTTCGGTAGGGTTGTTTCTCACAAACAGAACATCGAGGTCGGTTGTAGTCACCGGCTCTTTTTTTAATTCCTTATTTTGAATGGACTTTAAAAAATCCTCATCTTCTTTTTCTTTTAAGGTAGAGGGTATTTTTATGCAATACACGGTTATTGGCATGTCGGAACGAAAAAGAAAATCGCCGACACTCATTACAAAAACCTCGTGTCCCCTCTCATGTGCATTTTTCATCAGGGCCACAGAAGAGCCACATTTTTCAGTAGATATTTCATTAAGTACAAAACATATTTTCATGATTCCTGTAATTTATATATTGGTATTCCTTCTTTTATTTTATTTATTTTTTCTTCATAATCCGGCAGCTCCATATATCTGGGTTTTATAACGGGAGGCTTTAAAATTCCACGTTCAGTGAGTTCATCAATAACTTCTATATGTTTTATGGCAAATTTCCCTGCCAGTAAACAATACAGGTTACCGCCATCCATTAAATACTGCCTTAATTCCACAAGTCCTTTCAGGTATATTATATCCTTTAAAAATCCTCCTCCCTGAAACATCCGGGAAGTAATGTTAAACGCATTTTCTTTAGAGAATCCGTGATATCCGTATAAGGCATGAAACATTTGTTTAAAATTCATTCCATCCAACAAAGCCGCACCTGCTATGACACGTCCTGCTATAACACGAAGCCGGTTAGCCGATAAAGCTCCAATTAAATACTCAGAAAGCATAGCAATCCCTTCCTGAATAGGGTCATAATCAGAGAGTCCAGCCGACAATTGGTACAAAGGCTGTTGTTTTCCATTGTAATATGTTAACACATGAGTGCCTATCTCATGCTGTATAAGCGCCTTAGCCTCTGTTTCGCTCATCTTAATTCCAGAAGGCAGATAGAGTTCCCCCCGGGAAACCATTAATATATTAACATCGTCCCTGATGTGTATTTTACTTGTAAACTTTGCTGACTGTTTTTTAAAATAACTGAATTCATTTTCTGCCATTAATGCAAATTCTTTAGCATTGATCTGTGTTCCATCTTTTTGGACATCTTCTTCAGGAATTTCTTTAAGGATGGTTTCTGCTTCCTGGACCAGGGATTTATCAAGTCCCCTGTACCGGCGTACACTTCTGTATAAGAAATTACGGGAACCCCGTTCCTTCAACATGGCAAGTTCCTGATCTATTTCTTCACGTTTTTCATCAAAAATATAGGTGAATGCAGGATCATTAATATCTTCTATCTTAAGGTTAAATAGCCGACGCTTCAATAAATCAGGGTTAACAGGGAGCATTCGATAATGATAATCAGGCACTTCTTCAAAATTAGTCTCAAAAAAATGCTGACGAGCCTCCTTAAGATTGGTTGGGGCAACAAGTAATAGAAATTGATAGCTTGCCCGTATATCATGTAATTGTTTGTCAATCTTAAAAACTACATCCTCTAACTTTCGCTTACCAAGCGCAGTATAACTTTCTATTTTAGAAGATGTCTGTACCCTTGTAAATTCAAATAAAGCCTTCTGTACGGCCTTAACAAATGCCTTTCTAAAATCTGTAAAATAAGTCGGGTATATACTCCCTTGATCCGATTTATACACAGGGGGTACTTCAAGGCGAAGAAATTGAGCCCCACATTTTTCAATATCTTCCACGTTTAAACCCCCCATGCCTTCTGTGCCTTTTATATTTCTGATGAAAGCAGAAACCTGTACTTCCCCCCTCCTCCTCTCAATTTTAGAAAGTTCTTTCTGCAAAACCTTTAAAGTTGCAGTAAACTTTGCCTTATTGCCCTTAATGATAAATTGTTTACTTCCCAAGGCGCCTGTATATATTTCCAGGATAAGAAATGAACCAAACCTATCCGACATTGCTTCAGCTATCTCGCAGCACAATGTCTGGTAAAACTCAGTATGGGATTGTGATACAATTAAATATGAGGATTTACTTTTTACCAAACTACGGGTTGTGTAATCCTCATCTATAGTATTATAAATTATGAGAAAGGGTACATCGTGTTCAAAGAATAAATAACCATCGCCAGGTAAAGGGCGGTGTGTTCTTTTTTCCCTGGTTATATTATCAATTATTTTCTTAATTTCAATTGATTCTGCTATCATTTATTACCTTCAATTTTTTAAAATTAATAAGGAGGTATAAATTGAAATGTGTTTATCCAATAAATTATTGCTTCTATCGAACTGCTACTTGTTAAGCATACCTTAAAGTACTATTTCAACACTTATTTTGTTTAAAAGAGTTAAATTTTCTATTGAAATCAATATATCTTGAAGTAGCAATTATTTAAACAAAAACATGGAAGAGAAAGAAGAGTTTAAATTAAAGAAGAAGAAAGAGAAATTACCATATAATCCTAATATTACAGAAGAAGACAAGGAAAATATTGGTGATGTTGCTCAAAATTTACGAAATGATTCGGGAGATGACCTTCAGCTTAAAAACAGGAAAAAGAAGATTGATTTTGCCGGAAAGAATTTAGATGTGCCGGGAACCCTGGAAAATAAAAAGAAAAGAAAAAAAGCAGGAAAGTTAAAGGATGAGGAAAATGAGTTGTACAGCCAGGGAAGTGAAGATAATGAAAATTTGGAGCAGGATACGGAACATTTGAAATAACTGATTTTATTAAAACGAATAATTAAAAAATAAGACGATGAAATTTACAAGAAAAGCAAGCGCAAACTGGAAAGGGCCGGGAAAAGACGGGCAAGGGACCATTACAACTGAAAGTAAAGTATTGGATAAAAGTCAGTATTCATACAAAACACGTTTTGAAAACGGTAAAGGCACCAATCCTGAAGAATTAATTGCTGCTGCCCACTCAGGGTGTTTTACCATGCAGCTCAGTTTTTTACTGGAGCAAGCAAACCATTCCCCGAACAATCTGGAAACTGAAGCTCGTGTGACTTTTGAGGATGGGAACATAACATTGATTGAGCTTGAAGTAACCGGAGAAGTTGAAGGGATTGATGATGATGAATTCAGGAAAATTGCCGAAAAAGCTAAAAATATTTGTCCTGTTTCCAAAGTATTGAACGCATCTATTAGCTTAAATGCTACGTTAAAAGAATTGAACTATTAGATGAACCCCTGTTAACAAAGGCATGATAATTTTAAATCTTTATTTGAATAAAGAGATAAAGAATTTAATACTGTGCAATTTAAAATTTAACTCCCTTATTATTAATATATTATAAGTCACAAACAACATTATGAGCATTTGAGGTCTATAAAAATTGCTGAGGGAATTAACTAAAGGTTATACAATTTTTTTTTATTTCCTCCGTTTTATAGCGATAGAATAAATAATTATTATGTAAATATCTTTATTCAAATTGAAACCTGAAGTCAGACTCAATATTATTTACATAGAATTCCCTACCACTACCCTCTATAAATCCTTCTAATATCTGATGTAATCATTTACCCTTTTCTATCTTTTCTCTATTGGTAATAATTGTAGTTCTTAAAACTATTTATTAACACTTAACATTATTATTAATTAAATTTCAAAAAGCATGAAAAATTTATTTTATTTATTTATTGCTGCATTTATTTTAGGAAGTTGTAGTAACGACGACGACAACAATGGCAATAATGATGGTGACCCCAACACAAAAACGTATGACCTGGTTTCGGCATCTGAATCTTCTGTAAATGGCAAGGTAACTTTTGAAAGAAACGAAGACGGATCCGCTACTGTTGAAATTGAATTGGATGGTACATCTGAAGGCGATATGCATCCGGCACATATACACCTTAACAGTGTGGCTGAAGGTGGTGGTATTGTAGTTACCCTACAACCTGTAGACGGCGATACCGGAATAAGCACTACCGTTGTTTCTGCCTTAGACGATGAAACCGAAATAACCTATGAAGAATTATTGGATTATGACGGGCACGTAAATGTGCACCTTTCTGAAGCCGAAATGGGTACAATTATCGCGCAGGGCGATGTAGGGGTTAATGAACTTACAGATGTGAGTAAGACATATGAACTGACCAGTGAAGGTGAAGACGGTGTTGAAGGATCCCTAACAATTACTGAACGTTTAAGTGGTGCTGCATTGGTTGAAATCGACCTGGAAGATACAGAAGACGGTGCTGAACATCCTGTAAATATTTATACAAACTCTGTATTGGAAACCGGAGATATAGCCATTTCTCTTAATCCTGTTGATGGTGCAACAGGGTATAGCGCTACTCATGTAGAGTCTTTAGACGATGATACAGATATTACGTATGAAGAATTACTGGAATATGACGGACATGTGAATGTTCATCTTTCCGAAGATGAAATGGGCACAATTATAGCTTGGGGCGATATCGGTACTAATGAACTTACGGAGAATAGTATTGTATATGACCTTGAATCTGGTGTAGATGAAACTATTTTTGGCACCGCAACCTTTGTTGAAAGGTTAAGTGGGGAAACGGTGGTTATAATTGCATTGGAAGGAACCGAAGCAGGTGGTCTTCATCCTGCATATTTATATACAGGTACGGCAGCCGATGCATCAGAAGATGTGGCAATTTCCCTTAATGATGTAAATGGAGAGACAGGCATGAGTATCACGCATGTTGGCTCACTGATCGATGATACGGCTATTGATTTTGAAGGGATGATAGATATTGACGGCCACATCAGGGTAACAGAAAGTTTAATTTCAGACGATGTTATTGCCCAGGGGGATGTGGGGGTTAATGCCGAATAAATTTTAATAATTATTCATAAAAGTGACCATCGGAAGCTGCAGGTTTTCGATGGTTTTTTTTGTCACTGTCCTTACATTATTTTGATTCCTTTTCTTTCCCTGGCATAGGGCCTCTTAGATGTATAATTAACCCGTTAAGGAAATTTCGTAACATCTGGTCTCCGCATTCCATAAATTTAGGATGGTTTTCATTTCTGAAAATTGCACCTAACTCACTTTTGGTTACTTTAAAATCAACCAAAGCCAGAATTTTTACAATATCTTCATCACGTAACTTATGTGCTACTCTAAGTTTTTTAAAAATGTCATTGTTTGTTAATCCCATAATACAAAGATAATAGTTTTGGAAGCTATATAGTAAGAATAAGAATTGGAAAGAGACATTTTTTTTAACTTTTTAAACTTAAGCAAACCTATATTTGCTATGTATTGGACTGATTTAAGTTATTTTTGTATTTTTATAAAAATCAGACGTTTCTTACAAATGAATAATATGCAGCATATCCTGGTCCATTCTAAACCTATAAAAAATCTTATTTCTGATCTGGCAAAAGCTTTTAATACAGAATTCATAATTGATTGTGATGAATATACCCTTCAGCTCCCGGATCATATTGGTTCAGGTACGATAAAAGGAATAAATTTTCAAGGAGGACTGGGTATTGTTCAATACGAAGTCTCTTTTTTTGAAGATACCGAAATACAATTCGTACTGGATGAGGTACACCCATTGAAATTTATGTTCTCTGTAGCCAATACATTGGAACATCACTTTAAAGAAGATAAAAAAAATATATATTTAATTCACCAATATCAAAATGCAATCGTAGCCAGCAGTTATCATAACAGCCATGTTTTAACCTTCAAAAAGAATAAAAAAGTGAATATTAAAAGCCTTGAAATAGACAGAAAGGTTTTTAATATCAGGATGGATTGTGACCTGAAAAAATTAGGAGGCCGGCTCGAGCAATTGTTCAGGGATACAGAAGCACAAGAAGACTTTTTTTATGACGGATACTACAGCCTTCATATTGCCGATCTTTTTCTTGAAATTGCAAAATCTCCACATACCGATTTTATAAACAAACTATTCCTGGAAGGTAAAGCTTACCAGATTTTAACAGAACAAATTTCACAATACGAAGATGAAGTTAAGAATACTGCACAACAGATTCTTATGCAGAAGTTTACAATTCCCCAGATAAAAAAAATAGTAAAAAAAATTGATTCAAAGCTTTCTGAGCTCGATACTATAGCCATAATGGCCAAAGAAGTAGGAGTAACCGAAAAAAATTTGCAGGCAGGATTTAAAATTCTTTATCATGTAACCATAAATCATTACATTCAAAAAATCCGATTGGAAAAAATAAGGGAGCTTTTAATCTCTACAGATATGACTATGAGTGAAATAGCGTATGAAGTAGGCATTAAAAGCAAAAGTTACCTTTCTAAAATTTTCAAGGAACGTTACGGCATTTCACCAACCGAATTTAAACAAGCAGTTTTGGAGGATGCACGTAGTAAACATAGTGATTAAACCAATTGCTGTTTGAAATTATTTTAATATTTTATTCCCAATAGTGTTAAGTGCTACCTCTTTTGCATTAAAATTATTTCATACTTTTGTCCACACATTTTAATAGTTCGTTAATGCAGTATATTAAAGTTCACTCTTTGCCCCTAAAAGATGTTATTTCAGATCTCGCCAAAGCTTTCAATACAGAATTTACTAAAAGTTGTGATGAGTATACTTTAAACCTTCCAGAGCACATAGGTTCGGGTATGATAAAAGGGATCAATTTTCACGGTGGAATGGGAATTCTGCAATACGAGGTGAATTTTCTTGAAGATACCGAAATACAATTTATAGTGGATAAAGTACACCCTTTAAAATTTCTGTTTTCTATTTCCGGCACACTGGAACACCGATTTAAAGAGGATGAGGAAGTTCACTTAATCCATCAATACCAGAATGCAATAGTAGCCAGTAGCGATCACAATAGCCATATTTTGAGTTTTAACAAAAACAAGGATATACATATTAAAAGCCTGGAAATAGACCGTCAGGTTTTTGTAGATAGAATGGATTGTGACCTTAAAAAGTTAGGTGGCAGGCTGGAGCGCTTATTCAGGGATACTGAAGCAAAAGAAAAATTCTATTATAACGGATACTACAGTCTTCAGATAGCCGACCTTTTTCTCGAAATTGCTAATTCCCCCCATACAGATTTTATAAATAAACTATTCCTGGAAGGTAAGGCTTACCAGGTAATGACTGAACAAATTTTACAATATGAAGATGACCTAAATGATACTGCTCATCAGATTTTAATGAGGCAATTCACCATTTCAAAAATTAAAAAAATTGCTAAAAACATAGATTCTAACCTTGCAGATTTAGACACAATAGCCAAAATGGCTAAAGAGGTAGGATTAACTGAGAAAAAACTACAAGAAGGTTTTAAAGTCCTATACAATACAACCATAAACAATTATATTCAAAAAAACCGGTTAGAAAAAATAAAAGAATTACTGATCTCTACAGATATGAACATGGGTGAAATAGCTTATGAAGTGGGGATTAACAGTAAAAGCTATCTTTCAAAAATTTTTAAAGCACACTTTGGCATATCCCCGACCGAATTTAAGCAAGCTGTTTTACGTGATGCCCGGAAAAAAAGGGGTGATTAAGTTATTGATTTAGTGGTTTATTATTTGTTGTCCCGAAGTTTCTGGAGTGTAATCGTGGATGTGTTAATTGTTAAGTTAAAGCCCCCTCTATCTCCCCCGAAGGGGGAGGATTGTTTAGTAACTTGATTATAAATCTATAGATTATTAAAATCCGGTCGTCTGATATCACATTTCATAATCAGAAACTTATAACTTTGAAATTTTACATCGGTCATCCGTAATCGACCTCCGATTTCAAAACTCATAACTCTACCCTCTAAATCTGAATTGGAATCTCATTCTTTCTGTTCTTATTATTTTTATAACTATCAGGCATCTGCCTGTCACCCGACATCAAACTATTTAACATATACATCAAAAGAACCTCTGTTATCTGTAATCTTACCTTTATAAAATGCTAATGGTATTAAAACAAGTCCGGAAATTACACTATTCCACAATGCGACTTCTTGTTCTGCTCCCAAAATCCATGGTGCTGCAATCAGCCAAATACCAAATAATATATTTATAAAACGTAGTTTTCGGGCAATATCGGACATGCTTATGATTGCAAACGTTATAATAAGCGAACCAGTTATAGTGTGGCTATCGGCCATAGAACCGGAAAATCTTAAGTTTTCTGGTGCAGCCATTAACCAAACTCCAATAGCACTGACTATAAATAAATTCCACGGCCTTTGTAGCAGGTCTTTCCCCATGGATTTTATAGAATCTTCTATGAGGTTATTCGCTTTTTCAGATTTTTTATATTCACCCCCTTCCATAGTACCTCCAAACCAGAAAAGACTCCAGAAAGGTTTTCCTCTTTTTCTTTCATAGAGGATCATTTGTACTGTGGCTAATACTTCATCTAAAGTAAATGGGATCATTAAAAGTGAAATAAAGGCACTTATTAAACATAAGGTACACCAAAAACCAACTACTGATGGTTGCAGAATTATAAGCGTAATACTCACCACCCCAAGCGGAACTATTAAAATACCAAATATAATAACTACCCATGGCATGGTACGCCAGCGATTAATGCCCCCTGCATAACCAAACAGAACATCCAGAACATAGGAAAAAGCCCCAAGGGTTGCATCAGAAACCGGAAAAGATTCTGAAACGTCGGAAGTTAATACGTTACGTGTCCCGTCCCCAAAAAAAGGGTCCCAAACCGTATTTATAATTTCAAGTTGAAAAGCCCCCATATAACGGGCAACAAAAAAACCAATCCAAGCCAGAAAGATTATGGGTACACGCTGGCTCCAGGATGAAGGATTGTAGCTCCATCCGGGAGGCACATCCGGGCCAGGCTGTTCAAATAGTTTTATTCCCGGTTGCCTGGCAATCAGTAAGGCAAAAGATATAACCAGTGAGCCTATTAGAAAGTTTCCTAAAAAACCGGCACCATCTCTCACAAAAAATATCATAGGCGCTACAAACAACCAAAGTCCAACAATAATAAGTCCCCATTGCGCCCATAAATTATATGGTTTTAAAGCAAAATAACTTAAGACTATCAGAATAATACCGCAGAAAATGTCACTCCATATCATTGCAGGAACTTCATAACTAAATGTAGGAGGCCCGGCTATTAACCATATACCCAAAACCATTACTGCATAATATGCCCAACTTATTTTTTGATGGAATTTTTCGTGTATATACTGTTTTTCCTGAGAGAAATTATTTTTGTTTACAAAAAATAAGTTATGAAAAGAAAATGTCATATCTACCGGTATTTGTGTTGATCTTAATTCCAGTAAATTAAAAAATAAGAAGAATTTACTTTGTCGCTAAAAAATTTTATTCTGATCCGAACACTTAGCAGAACAAGATTAGACTTAAAATTTTTATATATAAAATTAATTCAGGCGGTATTACAACCGGCACAACTACCCTTTAATACAACATTAGCTTGCTCAACCAGAAAATTAGCGGGTAATTCTACAGAAGGTATATTTTTAGAGGTAAGGCAGAATGTTTCTTTGCAGATTAAACAATGAAAGTGACAATGCTGGTCTTGTGGAGCACACAAACATCCCTCGGAGCAAAGTGCATACTTTGTCATACCGGTACCGTCATCAATACTATGTACAAGATGATTTTCTTTAAATGTTTTTAATGTCCTGAACAATGTACTCTTATCAGCTGTTTCCAGGGCATTTTCGAGTTCACTCAATGTGGTTGCCTTATCTTGTTTTGTGAAGTATTGCAAAACCAATAACCGCATTGCAGTGGGCCTCACATTATTTTTAATAAGCTTTTGTTCAAGGTTCATACTGTAAAATTACGCTTTTGATATTAAAATTAGAAGTTACAAAATATAAGAGACAAAAAAATGATAGGTTGTTTACTAAAGATTATATGTTATTAAGTTTATTGAGTGCTTTTTCCATATCAATCCCCTCACCCAAAACATCACCAAATAAGTCACCGTATTTAGTTATTCGATCTGGCATATTTTGCATATTAAAATCGTTTATTTTTAGCCCTTTTTTTAATTCTTTCCATTTGATTGGTGCAGAAACAGGGGCATTTTTTTTGGGCCTTACGCAATACGGAGCAGCTAAAGTTTGTCCTCTTCTATTCTGTAAGTAATCCAGGTAAATTTTCCCTTTTCTGTTTTTCACCGCCCTTTCCATGCTGGTTAGTTTTGGTAATTGCTCATGAATATAATAGCAAAGCAGTTTAGTAAAGTCACGTGCTTCATCATAGGTGTAGAGTGCTCCTAAAGGCAAGTAAATGTGCAATCCGGTTGAACCCGAGGTTTTACAATAGCCCTTTACTTGTATACTGTCCAATAATTCTTTTGCTACCTGAGCTACTTCAATTACTTCTTCAAAGGTATTCCCATTAGAGGGATCTATGTCAATTACAGCATAATCCGGATTTTCCATGTTATCTATCCTGGAATTCCAGGGATTGATTTCGATGCACCCCAGATTGGCCATGTACACCAGTGTTGATAGTTTTTGACAGACTAAATAATCGATATCTTTATTTGAAGATTCGGAATAAATTTTTACAGTTTCTATCCATTCCGGCAAATGTTCATTATCTTTTTGGTAAAATCCTTTTTTACTTATCCCATTTGGATGGCGATGTAAATTCTGAGGCCTGTCTTTTAAATAAGGAAGTATGGTATTTGATATCTGAATATAATATTCAATAAGGTCATATTTTCTGAAACCTGATTCAGGCCAATATATTTTGCTTAAATTTGAAACAGGCACTGCATCTCCATTTATCTCCATGTGTGATGAGGTATTAGTAGATTTAGGATTTTCTGTAGGATTCTCTAAAATAGTTTCTTCATATATCTCACTATTTGTTTTATCAGTACGGAGCCCTTTATATACCGGATGCCGCATAATTTGTTGTTTTGTCCAATCCGAGAATTTAACTTCACAGATCAGTAAAGGTTTTACCCAATGTGGTACACGTCCTTTGAGGTTTATCTTTTTATTAAACGGACTCTTTTTTGTTTCAAGAGGCTTCAGTTTTTTGAATAGGTCTTTTTGTTCTTGATTAGAGAAACCGGTACCACAGTTTCCAATATAGGTAAGCTTGTCATTTTTATAAATCCCCAGTATCAAAGACCCGAACCATGTATCGCCAGGAGATTCAGTATATCCGCAGATGATCGCTTCCTGGCTGTTCTCTGCCTTAATTTTAAGCCATTGGTCTGTACGATAGCCCGGAATGTATAGAGAGTCAGCTTTTTTAGCTATAACACCTTCCATTCCCTCCTCTACTGCTTTTTTGAAAAATTTAGTTCCTTTTGCGTGTATGTGGTCACAGTATCTTGACAGTTCTGTATCTTCCAATACTTCCGAGATTAAACTTTTTCTATCAATAAGCGGAAGTTCAATAACACTATGATCATTCAAATAAAGTAAGTCAAATATATAATAAAGCAATTGTCCTTTTGTTTGATCATCAAAATTCTGCAATTTCTGGAATTCGGGGATTCCCTGTTTATCTACCACTACCACTTCTCCATCAAGAATGGCATTATGTTCTATATTTTCCAGGTCCCTCACGAGTGAAGGAAATTTTGAGTTCATTAAAATACCGTTCCTCGAGTAAAGGTTCACCTCACCATCATCTATGTAGGAGAGTATACGATATCCATCCCATTTCAATTCATATATCCAATCGGGATCATCAAAAACTTCTTTAACAGATGTCGCAAGCATAGGTTTTATCACTTTTTTCGGATTAAGCGCTACAACCTTGCCTTTGGTTATATTTTCTACTCTTTTTTCTGAAGAAATTAAGGATTCGGCATCATATGCCAGATCTGTTGAGAACTTATCTTTCATTTTAATAAGCAACCAGTTGCTATTATCTTCTCCGAATTTGGTCCTTACCAGGGAAAATTGACCTTTTAGTTTTTTTCCAAAGAATTCTATCTTAATTTTTCCTTTTTCCAGCTCTTTTAACAATTCATTTTCACCAGTATTGTCAACACCGGTAAATATTCCCTCGTCCCAGATACTCATTTCTCCTGCCCCGTAATTTCCTTTGGGAATTATTCCCTGGAAAGTTAAATACTTTACCGGATGATCTTCTGTTTGTACAGCCAGACGTTTATCATTGGGGTTCATAGAAGGCCCCTTGGGTACTGCCCAACTTTTTAAAACACCTTTAATTTCCAGGCGGAGGTCATAATGTAACCGTCGGGCATCATGACGTTGTACAACAAACCGGTATTCATTCTTTTCACCCAACTTAGCCTCAGGTTCCGGTGTTGTATTAAAATTTCGCTTTTTTATATATTCATTTAACTCCATATCATGAAGCTTTTCCTTTCTTTTTGCTTTCAAGGCTCGCTTTTAACTTAGCCATAAGATCTGATGCCGGTGTATACTCTGTTTTGAGTTTTTTAACTTTAGTTTTTTTACCTTTAGATTTGGCTTCTATAATCTTCATTAATTGGTTATTGTAAACATCCTTAAAATTCTCCGGTTTAAAACTTTCCGTATACTGTTCTATAAGCGATAAAGCCATGTCAACTTCTTTTTTAGAGACTTTGGTGTCGGGAATATTCAGCTCGGATAAGTCTCGAATTTCATCTTGAAACCTTATTACATATAACACAAGTGCCTTTTTATAAACCCCCATAAGGCTTAAATTTTCCTTTTGTCTCATTACAAAAGTTGCTACCCCTAATTTTTTTGATTTTTTGAGAGCCTGGTACAATAAATTATATGATTTTCCTCCTTCTTTTGCCGGTTCAAGAAAATAAGGTTTCTTAAATAAAACATCCGCCACATCTTTTTCATCTATAAACTGTTCAATGTCTATAGTTTTGCTTTTTTTTACATTGGCTTGTTCAAAATCTTCATCTTCCAGTATAATATAGTTATCATCTTTTTTAAATCCTTTCACTATATCTTTCCACTCAACTTCTTTTCCGGTATTTTCATTTATTCTCTTATATCGTATGCGTGCATGGTCTTTGCTGTCCAGCATATCAAGTTCCAACTTCCTGTCTTGTGAACCGGAGTATATTTTAACAGGTATAGAAACCAATCCAAAGCTTATCGAACCATTCCATAATGATCTCATTTTATTTCAATTTATTGATTTAGTAAATTATAGTAAATTCCTTTATTTTATTTGCTCTAAAAGTTTTAATATTAAAAGAATTGAATTGGGCTTATTGAGAGTCTTCGTCATTAACGCTTTAACCGGAGAAAGTGTATTGCCCACATAAATAAGATAACGGCCTGGGCTATCGCATCAAATAAATATACATCCCATACCCTGTCTATAGCAACATAATATACATCTATAAATCCCAGACACACAGCAGATGCGATACTTAAAAACTTAATTTCCAGGGTTAAAGAAGCTTTTTTATTAAAATAGTGGATTAGCAGAGACCCTCCTATTACCCCTATAAGAACACCTACAGTTTTTACCAGCCACAAATCTATTTTAGGTCCCGATACCTGCACAAAGCTAGTGATATTCAGGATTGGCCATATGCCGGTAATTACATAGTAAATCCCCTGTATCAAAAGAGGCCTTTTAGTTGAATGTATAACACCCATATTATTTATTCCTGGCTTTTTTCATTCCCGGACTCCTTTACCCTGGACAGGTTTTTATATGCCGGTCCTTCAAGCACTTCTCCGTTAAAAGAAAATCGACTTCCATGACAGGGACAGTCCCAGCTTTTTTCCCCATTGTTCCAGTGTACAACACAACCCATATGCGGACAAATAGCAGAAACTAAATGTAATTTTTGACCATCATCCCTGTAAGCCGCTACTTTTTCGCCATCAATAATGATTGTTTTTCCTTCTCCGGGATTTAATTCTTTGAGCTCTTTTATTTCACCATAAATAAGGTGATCTTTTATAAGATGCTTGGCTACATCAATGTTGTCTTTTATAAATTTTTTGGCCGAAGCTACCGGAGTAAACCGTTTCGGATCATAAATTTTAGCCCATTGGTTTTCTTTTTCTAATATAAGGTCTCTCAATATCATTCCCGCTAGAGTACCATAAACCAAGCCGTCTGCGGCAAACCCAGTTGCTATGTACACATTTTTCTCAGCAGGACTTGTTCCAATATACGGGAGATTATCAGCAGGTTCATAATTTTGGGCGGCCCACACAAATTCAATGCTTTCAATCGAAAAATGCTTTTCGAGATATTCTTCTACTTTTTTAAAGCTTTCTTCGGTATCCTTTTTATGCCCTACTTTACGCGAGCGCCCTAATACCACCAGATAGTTTCCTCCAGGGCCTGAATACGGACGAACAGAATACATTGAATCTTCAAGTACATGCCAATATATACCGGATTGCGGAAGTACGCCCTTTAGTTTTACCCCAAGAGCAAATTCCCGGTAAGGGGCCATAGCCGTATGAACTGCATAAATACCTTTAGGTGAATGTGTGGCCATGATTACTTTCTTTGCCTTTACTACACCACAGCTGGTTGTGACTTCACACGGATTTCCATCTTTTACGCCTGTGACTTTTGTGTTTTCATATATAGTTCCACCAATTCTAGCCACAACGCCTGCTAATTGTTGTGTATAAGCCAGAGGATTATATTGTGCCTGATCGGATATACAGGTTATTGTGTGCACCCGATAAGGGAAATCGGCTGGTGGTGTGTTGCTTACAGTTAAGTTGCTTTTGTTAGCTGCTTCAAATTCTTTTTTTACCTGATCACTCGCCATATTGGTCTCCAGTGTAGTAAATAAATACCACGGAACCCTATAAAATTCACAGTCAATTGAGTGCTCTTTTATTAAGGTTTCGATAAAATCTATGGCTGCCTTACGGGATGCAGCCACCTCTTTCATTATTTGATCACCATGTTTATCTGCAATAGAAAATAAACGTTCGCCTATTGGTATATAGAGATTTCCGGTTGAAGATCCGGTAGTTCCTTTTGCCACTTGTTTTTCTTCAAGCACAACCACTTTTTTTCCTGCTTTTATTAAATTGTAAGCCACTGTAAGGCCGGTTATTCCACCGCCTACTACAGCTATATCTACCTCCATATCACCAGGCAAAGCCCTAAATGGTGAGGGTTCAGAATGTGTTTCCCAAACTGCTTTGTTAATGTAATGCTTTGTTGCCATTTTTATTTAGTTAATATGTTTCTGTCAACTTCTGTTTAGAAAAACTTAAGCAGAAGATTATTTAGATATTAAATTATTGCTAATTGCCTTGTTTGGTTTGCTCAATACATTAAAAAACTAATGGAATTGCGCTTAGTTACTTTTTAAAAGCAGGAAAAACAGCCTATACAGTTTTTTATATTATATTTTTAAAGTATTTTGAATACAAAAAATAATCTCGATGATTTTTAAATATATTTCACGCTTTATAAAAAACAGGAACCCGGTAATAGTTATGCCTTACGGAGGTTATGCCAATGATAAACTATTGCATGCTGAAGCAAGGGTTTTGGAAGATGAAGGTATTGAACACACAGAAGAAGATTCATTTATAAAAAATTTATATCATTCTTATAAACGTTTTGAATCTGACGAAAAAAAAGGGGCACTGGTAAGAGTTACCTGGGGTACTACAACCAGGGAATTTATTTCAGATAAAGAGGGATATATTTATATTGATGAACCTCATAATCTGGATTTAAAGCACACCGAGACACTTTGGATACCCTTAACTTACGAATTAATTAATAATAAGAAAGTAATATATACTATCACTTCCAGTGTTATGAAGCCTTCTATTGAAACAGAATTTGGGGTGATTAGTGATTTGGATGACACGGTCATACATACAGGTGTTACCTCACTTATGAAATGGCGTGTCCTTGTTAACTCATTTATGAAGCACAGTCATAAACGTATGCCTTTGGAAGGGGTTCATGAGTTTTATCATTTGTTATATAAGGGTAGTACCGGTTATAATCAAAATCCATTTTTCTACCTTTCCAATAGTCCCTGGAACTTATACGAGTATTTATGTGCATTTCTTCAAAAATTCAGCTTCCCGAAAGGAACATTACTCTTACGGGATATAGGATTTGAGCACTGGCGGAAAAAGAAATCGTTTATGGAAGGTAATAAATTCGTTAAGATTAAACATATTCTGGAAACCTACCCGAACATGAAATTCATTTTGATAGGTGATGCGGCCGAAATAGATACGGATATTTATATAGAAATCGCACGGTTATTCCCCGACCAGATATTGAGTATTTATATTCGTACGGTTCGAAAAAAGTCCAGAATAAAACGTGTAGAAAAAATTATAGAAAAAAATACTGATATAGATGTAGTACTTATAGAAGATAGTATTAAAGCCATTGAACATGCCGTACTTAAAGGATACGTTGAGCAGGAGTACAGCCAAAATTAATGGATAGAAGTATTCACACTATCATTCTTTAAAAAGTCTAATCAATACCAGTATTTTTAAAATTATTGAAATTATTAAATCACATTCAGGATCTGAATTACTTCTTTTTGTATACTTTGAAATTCAGGAACAAACTGGGCTATTTCTTCTTCAAGATGCGCCCTGTTGGTTTCAAGTAAACTTCCGTTTTTACTTTTATATCCTTCAATTTTAGACTTGTTCATTTGTGAAATAATATAATTACAATCGTAAAGTAAGCTCACAAGCCTTATGGTACACTCTCTTACTTCATCTAAGTTCTTTTTCTGAACAATAGCCAGATAATTTTCTTCTATCAGATATTTAAAGTATTTGAGATGATTCCTGTAGGACTTCATCGTGTCTATGGAAGGAATAGTTGATTCCTGTGATTTTCTATAAGCAGGGAGTGGGAAAGTTTTGTTAATAATTGAATCCTCTAATTTCATTTTCTATATATTTTTTAGATTTGAATTATAATTTGTTTTGAATTTCTAAACTATTAATTGTTGTTGTAAGAAATTAACTCAAAAAAATCTAAAATTGATCTCATAAGACTTTAATCATCCACCTTCATGCATTATATAAAGTTAATTATTTAATGGATAGTGATAAACTGTGATTTTATAATATTTTAATTTTAAAATATGCAAAATCCTTTTAAAACGACAAACCCGAGCGAGCACTTTATCGATATGAAAAATATCGATATTGAAAATATTGAGTCATCGGAAATCAATGGAAATGTGCCATTATATATTGAAACCTTCAGAGATTTTATTCTACAGGATAACTACCCTTGCGTTGGTGCACAGGCATCTGTAAACAGTAATAATTTTTGTATAGGTATATTTAATTCCATGCTTGATTATTCATCAGCTGAAGACCTTGCTTTTGGCTTATACGAATATATTCTCCGGGCAAGACAAAAAAACACTCTATTCTTAAGTTTTATAGCAGTCTTTAAAAATGACACCTTTAAATCAGAACTTGACTTTGAAGAGGCTTTGTGGTTATTGTTTAATAATTTACACAAAGTAAATAAACAGTACTTTGATTGGAGTCCTGAAGTCAGTGACAATCCTGATGATACTAATTTTAGTTATAGTTTTGGCGGAGAAGCTTTTTTTGCCGTTGGGATGCACCCTGAGAGTACGAGGTATGCTCGTCAATTTCCTTTTCCGGCTATTGCTTTTAACTTACATAGTCAGTTTGAAGAATTGAAAAATAAAAACAGGTTTAAGGTTATGAAAAAGGCTATTCGTAAGAACGAATTGGAGTTCCAGGGAAGTATTAATCCGATGTTATCAGATTTTGGTGAAGATTCCGAAGCCAAGCAATATTCAGGAAGAAGAGTTAAAGAATCCTGGAAATGTCCGTTTAAACACTAAAGCATGTTCAATATTATTTCGCCTCAAACAGGTATTGATTTCACAATAAAAAAAGGGCAGTATCTAAAAATACTTTGCCCTGAAGGAGAACAGGTTGCAGACCTGGTTGCATATAAATTAGGAGATATAAGTGAATTTATAAGTAATGGTAAAACTTTGGACTATGAAGAAAGCATCTACCTATCAACGGGCAACAAAATATATAGTAACAAGAGTGCGGTGATGCTTGAAATAGTTGAAGATACATGCGGGAAACATGATTTTTTATTAGCTCCCTGCTGTGCACAAACATTCAAAAAAATATATGGTTTTACCGAAAAGCATCCAAGTTGCCGGGAAAACCTATACACACACCTCTCCAAATATGGAATATCAGAACCAAGCATACCTACTGCTTTTAATGTATTTATGAATGTTGAAGTAAATAACGAAGGGAAAATTAAAGTTTTGCCTCCCATTGCCAAGCAGGGAGATTATATTATTTTCAAGGTACACATGGATTTGATTATAGGATTAACCGCATGTTCTGCAGAGCAATCCAATAATCATTCCTTTAAACCTATTGCCTATCAGATCATAAACCCTGCAGAATACGGAATTTAAAATTTATGGACTGAAATTATACCATTCAATGTTTGCAAGTGGTTCCCTCCTGCCCTTTTCTACCGGTGCATAATGAGTGGACAAGTAATTCAGGATAATTTCTTCATTTTCTCCAAGATCCCACAAGTTTTGTGTTTCCTGCATCCATCGTATGGATCCCAGCCACATTTCTCTATTCATCCTGTTCTGAATAATCAATTTTTCAGAATGACAGTTTGTGCAATTATTGATTACTTCCGTCAAGCCTTCGCCTTCTGCTAATCCTGTAGGTATGTGTACGCTATTTTCAACATCTAATTTTATATCATCACTTTCTTCGGGTAAAATAATATTTTCTACCTGCCTGATATTTTTATCTGTAGAAAAGTAAGCGTAGACACCCACCAAAACAATAGTAATTAAAATGAATAACAATATTAAAAGGTGATAAACTATTTTAACCTGGTTACGGTAAGCTTCATTTTTCATTTACAATACTTTTACGGCAATACGATGACATGCATTATTTAAATATCCTTTTGGGTTCCACCCCGGGACTAACATAGTTTGGCTTTTACCATTTGAATCGGTAGCCTTTGCCCATATTTCATAATATCCCTTTTCGGGAAAATCTATATTGGCTTCAAAGTGTTGCCAGGCAAAACGATTAATGGGTCCTTCTAGTTTACATGGATTCCATGTAGCACCAAAATTAATAGAATATTCCATTTTAGATACTTCATATTCACCTGCCCAGGCATGTCCTCTAATATTCAATTTTTGCCGTTCACTGATTATTGCCCCGGATTTTGGAAAAGTAATCAATGACTTTACAGGCATGGATTCAATAATACACATATCCTCATCTTTCACTTCTGCCCCGGGTGCTATTGGTTCACAAGGAACACGGTAGGACGAACCTCCCATTTTAGAACCATCATGAATTTTATCACGAACACTGATTCGCTGTATCCATTTCCCCGAAACCGACGCAGGAAAACCACTTGCAATTAAACGTAAGGGAAATCCATGAACTAAGGGTATATCGCTGCCATTCATTTTAAAAGCCAGAATGGTTTCACCCTGTAAAGCTTTTTCAATAGGCACACCCCTCGAGATAGGTTCTTTGTTGGGGTCTCCGCTTAAATGTGTATCGGCTCCGTGATAGCCAATATAAACAGCTTTGCTTTTTATACCCGTGTCTTCCAATATGTCTCTTAATCGGACACCGGTCCAGGTTGCACATGAAACTGCACCTGTTGTCCACTGGTTTCCTTTTGCAGGAGGATTAAATTCACTTCTTCCGTTTCCGCCACACTCTAATGTAAGCTGGTATGTATATTGTTTAAATTTGGTTTGAAGTTCTTTTAGTGTATATACTTTACTTTGTTTTACGGCTTCTCCATCTATTGTAAGGATCCAGTTTTTCACGTCGATATCCTGAGGGATTTTACCATTATTACGAACAAACATATATTTATTTGAAGTAACTTTTTCGTCCAGTAAATGAGCCCTTGCTTCTATGTTCCAGGGAGTGTCATTCAGCACAACCATTTCTTTATCCTTGTTAAACATCTTAAACGGGTCAGGGTTGTGTAGTGCTAATAGGGTATATCCTTCGGGGATCAGGTTTCCAAACACTATTTCTGTGCCTACAAGAGCGGTTAGAGTAGATAAAGAAGCTTTTTTAATAAACTTTCGCCTTTCCATAAATACCAGGAATTCCCATTTCAAATGTAAAAATTAAAACCGGAATATATATGTTTTTGAAGTTATAATCTACTCTTTTACTATGATGATTGTAGCTTTAACACCTGTAGAAAGATTCCATCTCTTCGCAGCAACAACCTTACCGGAATCATCGTAAATTCTAAGTTCGGCTGTATTCGGACCCGACTCACCCTGGTTGAGTGCCACAAAATCTATTTTATTGAATCCATTTTCCAGGTCCATATTAAACCCTTTAAAACCACTTTCCAATACGATGCGCTGTTTAACTACCACATCATTGACTAATATTTTTACCATATCACCATCAGGGTATTCATGATCCCTGCAGGCTATTTTTACAAATCCTGACTTTGTCTTAAAATCTCCAAGGTATTGGTCCGTTGTAGCCCCTCCTGAATTTCTTTCGCTCTTTTCTGTATAGGTTTTATCTAATTTTTCATCATATTTTGTGCCCGGATTGGCAAATTCATCCTTTAGTTCAAAACTAAAATTATCATTTGGTTTTACTAATCCTTCCGGAGTGTCCTTAAATATGGGTAAACCAGCTTCCTCGGGTTTAGGATTTTCAGGTAATGCAAAAATTGTATTGTTACTGTTAGGATCAGAAAGTATAGTATTATCCGTCTGTGCATGTACACAAACTGTAGATATGGTCAGCAAATAAAGAAAAGCATTCAGCTTCATTATATTTAACTTTAATGTCGTAAATATAGCCAATACCACTTAAATGCAAAGTTAATTATTGTTAAAAGAAACTGCCCGCACAATGCGGGCAAGTCATAAAGTTGCTTTCCACCAGTGAAGGGCGCAAACGCTGGCGTGACAGTTCCAGCAATCCAAAGGCCGAAATACGGCTGATCTGGATGCGGGCGCGGTCCTGCCGCATCGCCTCCTTCAGCCGGCGCTCGACCGCCAGATTGTGGCGATCGTCCTCCATGTCGATGAAGTCGATGACGATCAGCCCGGCGAGGTCGCGCAGCCTGAGCTGGCGTGCCACCTCGTCGGCGGCTTCCAGATTTGTTTTCAGCGCGGTTTCTTCAATATGGCGGCCTTTGGTCGCTTTTCCCGAGTTGATATCGATGGAAACAAGCGCCTCCGTCGGGTTGATGACCAGATAGCCACCCGAACGCAAGCGTACAGTCGTGCTATAGGTTTCATCAATCTGATGTTCGACATTGTAACGTGCGAAAAGCGGTGTTTCTTCCTTATCCAGTTTTACGCGGCGCGCATGGCTGG
>CALGUD010000118.1 GCA_937901915.1 uncultured Flavobacteriaceae bacterium | reverse complement strand
ATTTGGGGACCAGCAGCTGTTAAATTGTTATTGGTTAATTGGGTACAACTCTACATTTAGCACTCTGCACAGGAATATCAACTTAAAGCCCCCTCTATCTCCCCCAAAGGGGGAGGATTTTCTGCACATCCGGCACCGGTCATCGGACATCCAACATAAAGTTATTGGTTAATTGGGTGCAACTCTACACTTAGCACTCTGAACTCTGCACTGGAATGTGTCTTTAGTCTATATACTGGTGGCTTAGAGAGTCTCCGCCCTTTTTGTAGGGATTCCTCCTAAACCAATTAACCATTAACAATTTAACAGTTAACTTGCCCCGCAAAGCCTTTCTGTATCAACAAATTGAAAAAAAAGGGCTACAATAAACTTTGAACCCTTTTTAACACTATATTTGTTCAATATTTAATTAATTAATTTTTTATCATGAGTAAAGGAACAGTAAAATTCTTCAACGATGCCAAAGGATTCGGATTTATCACTGAAGAAGGTTCAAACAAAGATCACTTTGTACACATTTCAGGATTAGTAGACGAAATTCGCGAAGGCGATGAAGTTGAATTTGATCTTGAAGAAGGAAAAAAAGGATTAAACGCAGTGAATGTAACTGTTATATAATAAATACTTTTCAACCTTACAAAACACAAGCCTTTCAGTAATGAAGGGCTTTTTTATGTGGCTGGCTTCGAGAACCTTAGCCACCGTCGAGAACCTCAGCCCTTTTAGAGTTATTAAGTTAATTGTTATTGGTTAATTGGGTACAACACACTCTAAACTCTGCATTTTGAATTGAAATTTGGTGCTTAGAATTTTGTTAAATCGTGTAATCGTTTAACCTGCGGTTGTTAATTGGTTAATCGTAAATCGTACTTCGTAACTCGTAATTTTTTGCCACGAATGCACGAATATTTGGGTTATAAGGTTAGTCTTGGAATTTGGTGCTTGTGGTTTGGAGTTTTGTATGTCCCTGAATAGAGTTGACCACTACATAACTCTGCACTCTAAACTCTGAACTGGAAATGCTTCTTGTTGCCTTTACTCTATTTATTTTTTCCCATTACAAGCTTTAATCCTGATAGGTATTGGCATCCCGTTTCTTCTTCTGATAAACCTTATTCACATCTATTAAATATCTTAAGGCATCGTGTATAAGGCGGCGGACTTCTTTGGAACCCACAATCCATGTAAATTGTATAGTATTGATTTTAGAGGTTTGAGTATTTTCTTTAGTAATGAGTTTAATACCATAATCTGTCATTTCTACGGAATGCCAGTTCGTTATTGTATAATTCTGAGCTATTACGTACATTTTTTCATGATCCTCCGCATCAAATTCTAAAACTGTTGTGTACAATTCTAAAGAAATATCTTCAAAGTTTTCAGCATTCACGATCATCAATGAATCTATATGTTCTTCATGATCTTCGGCGTAGACAACCAGAATGCTTTCGATATGGCTTTTATGGTTGTTTATATCTGCTATAGCTTCATCCCTTGAGTGAGAATTCATTAATTGCCCAAAAGACAATGTAGTATAAAATCCGAAAAATATTACAATGATTTTACCCAATGAAAGCATATTATCAGCTATTACTTTTCTACCCATTTATTGTCCTTCCATATGTAGGTAACTCTCACTCCCCCATTATCATTGTAATAAATCCATTCAGTAGCCAACCCATTTATATAGGTTTGTTTTTCAACTTTAGAGCCGGCTGGATTATAAATAAGGAGTGATCCGTTTCCATCTTTCAAAGTACCATGATTTAATAGTTTGCCATTTGAATCATAAAGACCTATAACATTGTGAAGCTTGCCATCAACATAACTTCTTTCTGTCCATAGATTTCCGGTATCATACCATATTTTTTCATGCGTAACCACATTATCCTTATATACTTTTTCCATTTGGTATTTTCCATTTTTATGATACCAGATAAACGGGCCTGTTCTTTCGGTTAAATATTTATCAGTATAGTAACCTTTCATTTGTAATTCCCCGGCTTTCCATCTGTCCTGTACATAAAAAAGGTTGTTTTCTATGTCTACAGTCCTGAAATATTCAAAGGTATTCTTATCTGTATAGTTCCAGTTGCTATCAAATAAAATGAGTCTTTCACTCAAATACAAAATACTTAAAACAAGATTATCAACCGTTGACTGTGCGTTTTGATCCACATAACCTCTTTTGTAAAGTATTTCTCTTTTATCAATCAACACAAAAGCATCCGGAGCGCGGACATCACTACCCAGATACTTTATTATATTTCTCTCAGGATCCATGTATACATCAAAGGTCCATCCTTTTTTAACGACAAATTCCTTAATGTTCTGGCTTGTTCTGTTATCATCTATATTTATAGCTATTATTTTATATTCTGAGGTATAATCTTTATAATGGTCCTGGAATATATCAAGACTTGAAACACATATCTCGCACCAGTCCTGAGAATAGGTAAATAAAATTACAGGTGTTTCATTTTTTTTAATAATGTCTCCAATGCTTACATTAATTTCACCAAGGGTTTGAACCTTTACATCCAGCAAAGGGCTTTCTTGAGTAAAAGCTGTGGAATAAATAAGAAACAAAAAGGCAAAAACAAATTGTGATCTCTTCATATAAATAGGTTTAGTAGGGGCTAAACTGAATAATGGCGAAATGTATTAAATATTCTTAATTTAACCTATAGCTTTTTTATTTTTTCGAATAAGAACATCTTTTATTTTTTCAAGAACTTCGGATTTTTTTATTTTTTATAATACTTATAACCAGAACGTTAAAGTTTCTTAAACTTAGAAAATATCATTTTCAATGCCGGCAAAATTTCGGAATTTTGTAATGTTGACGAATAAATAATGAATGTTGAATTATAAATGAGATCATTATGGCACTAAATTTCAATCAATTTGCTAATGAAGCAAATACTTTTATAAATGAGTATACAGAAAAACTGAATATCCAGGGAGATACAGACAAAGGGGGCAGAATACTATCATCAATACTGCATGGGCTCAGGGAATTGATACCCGTACATGAATCATTACAACTCATTGCGCAATTCCCGATGTTCTTAAAAGCCGTTTATGTAAACGGATGGTCATTAAAACCCAAAAGTTTAGTGCGTGTAAAACGGATGGATGAGTTTATTGACCTGATCAGGGAATATAATGGAATTACCGGCGACAGCGATTTTCCTGATGATGAACTTGCCGAAAGGTATATCAACACTACTTTCATAGTGCTTAAGCAATATGTTTCACTCGGAGAACTGGAAGATATACGGACTTCTCTCCCAAAAGATCTTAAATCCATGGTTTACCAGGATATAATGTTCTGATATATATATTTCCCTTTATTTCTACTATATAAAAGAATGAAGAATCAATTGTATAATCTCAATTAAAAATTTCCAATTATGGATCAAGTGGAAATATTTGATAAAAACGTACAGGAATACGAAGCGTGGAATTTCCAAAAGAGGGCTATGGCGAAGGTTCTTTTGTGGTTGTAAAAGCTACAAAAAAATAGTGCCGGCTGACGTTTTACGCCTATTAAAGTTTCTAATCAGAGATGAAGCAATCTGTTTTAGGGCTGTTTTTGAGGCTAAAAACGGTTATATTATACAGAACCAGAGTAATTTAGCTAAAAAAAAACGTAAAAGTGTCAATAATATCTTTTTTTGGTATTATCTTTGACCTTTAATAAATTAATTTTTAATATTTTTTATCATGAGTAAAGGAACAGTTAAATTCTTCAACGATGCCAAAGGATTTGGATTCATCACCGAAGAAGGTTCAAACAAAGAACATTTTGTACACATTTCCGGATTAGTAGATGAAATACGTGAAGGCGATGAGGTTGAATTTGATCTTCAAGAAGGAAAAAAAGGATTAAACGCAGTAAACGTAACAGTTATTTAATACATACGGTACATTCTTTTAAACAAAACACAGGCCTTTCAGCAATGAAAGGCTTTTTTTATGTGGCTGGCTTCGAGGGCCTCAGCCACCGTTTAAAGTAATCAAGTTATTGGTTCTGAATTCTTCATTCATAATTTGTATCCGTCATCGGACATCCAACTTAAAGTTATTGAGTTAATTGTTATTGGTTAATTCGTACATCGTAAATCGTACATCGTAAATCATACTTCGTAATTCATACTTTTTTAACATACAACATCCGGCATTGGTCATCGAACTTAAAGTTATTAAGTTATTGGTTAATTGGTTAAGTTGATAATAAAATGGATTTTGGAGATTTGGGATTTGGAATTTATTCGTATTTCGTAATTATTTGATAACGAATTTTATTGAATTGTTTAATCGTGTAATCGGATGATTGTAGTTGTAACTGTTAGTTATTAATTGGTTTTGCCACAAATTCACTAATAATGGATTTTGGAAATTTGGGATTTGAAATTTATTCGTAAATCGTACTTCGTAATCATACTTCGTACTTCGTAAATCATACTTCGTACTTTATACTTTTTTAACATACAACATCCGGCATCGGTCATCGGACACCTAACTTAAACCGCAGGTTTCACACTTCTTTTTTATTTTTAAAATGTTCTTTATCAAAAGAACTCGTATTTTTGTTTAGAAAACTATGAACAAGATTAAAGGAAGAACAAGAGCACAGGAGTCCACCGGGGCAATTGAACGCATGTACATTACCATGCGGCATTTGTTTAATCGTGGATTTTATAAACCCATGGGTGTTTCGGGAGAAACCCTCAGGGAAGCCTTACTTCAGCTTCGCCCCGAAATATATGGCTCTGTGGCTGAAGAAAAAACCGAACTTTTTGGTTTAATATATATATTGGACAGGCTTCCTACAGGAATAGAAGAGTGCCGGTACATTAACCTAACATCAGAAGAAGGGTATCATAAATCACATTTTGTTGCCATAGTACCACCAAAACGAAGACGTAATTGTTACCGGATCGATGAAGAGCAGATGAATGTTGAAATTACCAGGGGTAGGTCTGACATATATGATATCCTTACCCATCTCACTTTTTTCTTTATTGAATCACAAAAAATAGGCCAAAAAATTTATACAGAAGAGACCGGAAAAACTACACGCGACTGGCAGAAACTTGAAGAAGCTGTAAAGAAGAAAAAATTAACACAAACTGAAAAAGAAATAGCTTTAAGCCATGTGGCCAATATTTTAGGAAGAACATTCGAGGAGGTTATAGATGCAGATAAAGCCTTTGCTACTAAAGAAAAACCGGAACGTTTCTTAAGTATCATTTACTGGATGGGGAAACTTGCTTTAGAAGAAGAAATAGATGGTGAGAAACGTACAATTACCTTCAGTCCTGTTCTCAGGGAACGGTTAGGGCATCATATTTATGGAGATATTTGGGCGCATATTATTAAAAAAACACTTAAAGACAACAAACTTTTAAACAGGCCGCTGCACATTATCAGTGCAAATATGCACAGTGTTATGAACACACTCTTTGCACCGATGGTTTTGCAAAAAGAATTTGAAAACAATAAAAGCGATTTTACTGTTTATGAAATGCTGAGTCAACCCAATGGCAGTGCCTTGCGAAGCAAAGTAAAACAATATGCAGAAAAGAATGGTATGATCAGTATTCCGGACGTTTCAGGGACAAACATTGATGTCCAGATATTTGATATATCAAAAATGAACCTGAAAGCAACAGGATTTAATTACACTTCTGATTTGGAAGATGATAAAAAACCTGTTTTATTTGTAATGGATTATGCATTTGGCGAGCAGGCCTATGAAACTATAGATGAATTGCTGAAACCTTATAAGGAAAGCAAATCCAGCATGCAATTTTTAAATGTTGCGTCTGTTTCAATTATGGGCAAGGCAGGGATCCTGGAAGGGGGAAAAGGGGATCTAATGATTCCGACAGCACATATATTTGAAGGCACCGCCGATAACTATCCTTTTAAAAATGAGTTTTCAGCAAAAGATTTTGAAAGCCAGGGGTTAAAGGTATTTGAAGGATCTATGGTCACTGTACTGGGAACGTCGTTACAAAACAGGGATATTTTAAAGTTTTTTCACGAGAGTACCTGGAATGTTGTAGGAATAGAAATGGAGGGGGCACATTATCAAAAAGCCATTCAGTCGGCTTCCAAAATAAGAAAAAGTATCTCAGAAGATGTTAAAGTAAGATATGCGTATTATGCTTCAGATAACCCATTAAAAACGGGAAGCACATTGGCATCGGGAAGCTTGGGAATTACCGGGGTAAAACCCACTTATTTGATAACAAAAAAAATATTGGAACAAATTTTTAATAATTAATTTATATGAGCGAGAAAACGCCACCAAAAAACAACACATCTTCTGAAGAGGTAGATCTTGGCCAATTATTTAAATTAATTGGTGATGCATTTAACAGGTTCTTTAGGTTTATAGGAAATATTTTTAAGGGAATTTTTTATTTTCTCGTTGGGGTATTGATATTTATAAAAATCCACTTCGTAAAGTTTGCCATTGCCGGCCTGGTAGGAATTATTATAGGGGGATTTGTGGACTACACAAAAGAACCCAGTTATTTATCCACTATGGTAGTTGAGCCTAATTTTAACAGTGTCCAGCAGTTGTATAACAATATTAATTTTTATAATGAATTAGCGACGGCTAAAGATTCATCTGCCTTGGCAGATGCGCTCAATATATCAGTAGAAGAGGCAGCATCTATTAAGAAAATGCAAGTACGGTCGTTTTCTGATGAAAATCAAAAAGTGTTGCTGTTCGATAAATTTGTAAGAGAACTGGATTCTACAACAAGAAACGCCATAGATTTTGAAGCGTACCTGGAAAATTTCAATACATACGATGCCCGGTTTCACGAAATTAGCCTTATAAGTACAGAAAGCAGGGTGGCTTCAAAAACTCAGGATGCCATCGTTTCAGCTATAGGCAATAACAGCTATTTTCAGCTTCAAAAACAAGTGAGTGACGAAAATATCAGCATGCAGGACAGTATTTATAAAGGGCAGCTAAGGCAGGTAGATTCTTTACAGAAATTGTACAGGGATGTTATGATAAAAACAGCTGAAAATCCGCTGCAAGGGACCAATATAAATTTAGCTGAGCAAGGCAAACAGAACAGGGAGCTGGAACTGTTGCAGGAAATCTATATTTTAAAGCAAAACCTTGTAGACTTAAATTTAGAAAGGGCCAATAAGGCAAACACCTTAAATATCATTTCGGCTTTTCCGCAAAAAGGAGTAGAAATGAAAGCCCTTTTAGACCGCTATATATTTTTAGGTTTTGCAGTAGCTATTTTATTAACTTTTGTGGTTTTACTGTTATTAGAATTAAATAAATATCTTACAGACTATCAAAACAGAACTGCCTAAAACCTTTATAAATGAATATTTTAATAACTGGAGGTGCCGGATTTATAGGATCACATGTAATTCGATTATTTGTTAAAAAATATGCGGATAATCACATTTATAACCTGGATGCTCTAACCTATGCCGGTAACCTGGAAAATTTAAAAGATATAGAAGATGCAGCTAATTATACGTTCCTGAAAGGGGATATTAATGACAGTGAATATATTGACCGAATGTTTAAAGAATATAAATTTGATGTTGTTATTCATTTAGCAGCTGAGTCGCATGTAGACCGTTCTATAGAAGATCCTTTAGCATTTGTAAGAACGAATATCATCGGCACGGTGAATCTTTTAAATGCTTTTAGGAATACCCATAAAAACTTTAACGAGAAACTATTTTATCACATTAGTACCGATGAAGTTTATGGAACTTTAGGAGAAACCGGACTTTTTACAGAACATACTTCCTATGACCCCAACTCACCTTACAGTGCTTCTAAAGCAAGTTCTGACCATTTTGTACGAGCCTATGGAGAGACCTACGGGCTTCCTTTTGTAATCACCAATTGCTCCAATAATTATGGGCCCAATCAATTTCCTGAAAAACTAATACCCTTATTTATAAATAATATAATAAACAACAAGTCCTTACCGGTGTACGGAGACGGTAAATATACCCGCGACTGGCTATATGTAGAAGACCATGCCCGGGCAATTGATCTGGTTTTTCATAAAGGAAAAAATAAGGAAACATATAACATTGGTGGATTTAATGAATGGCAGAACATCGATTTGGTGAAGTTGCTCTGTAAACTGATGGATGAAAAATTAAACCGGATTAAAGGAAGTTCAGAAAAATTAATAACCTATGTGAAGGACCGGCCGGGCCATGATAAAAGGTATGCAATTGACGCTTCTAAGATTAATAAGGAATTAGGTTGGGAACCCTCGGTTACTTTTGAAGAAGGATTATCCAAAACCATAGATTGGTATTTAAGCAATACAGATTGGCTACAAAGTGTTACTAGTGGAGCTTATCAATCATATTACCAAAAACAGTACGCAAATTAAATCGAATCAATCCGAATTTAACGAATGAGCCTTGATAACAAAATACTTTACAAAGAAGAAAGTTTTAAAATTATTGGGGCCTGTATGAAAGTTCACAGTTCTTTAGGGTCAGGGTTTCTTGAGGCTGTTTACGAAGAAGCCATTGAAAAAGAATTTGACATTCAAAAAATACCATATAAAAAGCAGGTAAAATTGGAATTGTATTATAACGATCAGAAATTAAAAAAACATTATAGAGCAGACTTTGTTTGTTATGACAATATTGTTTTAGAAATAAAAGCGGTATCCCAAATACCGAGTGCTTTTTTTGCACAGTTAAAAAATTATTTAAAATGTACCAATATGGAATTAGGTATGTTAATTAATTTTGGCACATCTTCTTTAACATATAAAAGAATAATAAACCCAAAAGCATGATTAATTTGTTTTTTAAATTTGAGTTAATTCGTATTAAAAATTCGTAATAATGAAAGGAATTGTTTTAGCAGGAGGATCAGGAACACGGTTACACCCTTTAACGTTGGCTGTGAGTAAACAGTTAATGCCAATTTACGATAAACCCATGATTTATTATCCTATCTCAACTTTAATATGGTCGGGGATAAAAGATATATTGATTATTTCTACACCTCAGGATTTACCACTGTTTAAAAAACTGTTGGGTGATGGGTCAAAATATGGCTGTAAGTTTGAATATGCGGTTCAGGAAGCCCCAAATGGTTTGGCAGAAGCTTTTATTATTGGAGAAGAATTCATTGAAGATGATAAAGTGGCACTTATCCTGGGAGATAATATATTTTATGGCACCGGCTTATCAGAATTATTACAACAAAATAACGATCCGGATGGTGGAATTATCTATGCATATCATGTAAATGACCCACACAGGTATGGTGTGGTAGAATTTGATGAGAATTCGCGGGTATTATCAATAGAAGAAAAACCCGCAAAGCCAAAGTCCAATTATGTAGTTCCGGGAATCTATTTTTATGATAACAGTGTGGTAGAAATAGCCAAAAATATAAAACCAAGTAATAGGGGAGAACTGGAAATAACAGATGTAAATAAGGCCTATTTACAAACGAATAAGTTAAAAGTAAGTGTTTTAGACAGGGGCACAGCCTGGCTGGACACCGGAACATTTAACTCTTTAATGCAGGCTTCACAATTTGTACAGGTTATAGAAGAACGCCAGGGACTCAAGATTGGATCTATTGAAGAGGCAGCATACAGAATGGGGTTAATTTCCAGGGAAGAGTTACACAAACTTGCAAAGCCATTGCTAAAAAGTGGATATGGGGAATATTTGCTTCAGTTGAAGTGAGTTATTTTCTTTTTCACTTTTGGTGATATAGAAGTAATAGAAAAATGATTCTTTGTGAGGCTGTATAAAAAGGTGTACATATGCTATATATGAAATTATATGTCAGGTTGAGCGCAGTCGAAACCTAAGTTATAGTTCTCGACTGTGCTTACGCTAAAGCTTCAGCGACACGCGTGCGCTCGAACAGACAGTTTTATACCTTTTTATACAGCCTCATCATTTTTTTGTAAAAGAAAGACAATAATGATTTTCTTATTCTAGTGAGTTAGGAAAAAAATCAATAAAAATTAAAACAATATCAATTGAAAATTGAACATACATATTTAAAAGGCTGTTTTATAATCGAACCTAAAGTCTTTAAGGACGAAAGAGGTACATTTCATGAAACCTTTAATTTAAAAGAATTTAAAAATAAAACAGGTTTGGATATTCATTTTGTGCAGGATAATCAGTCTGTATCAAAAAAAGGAGTACTTAGAGGATTTCATTTTCAAACAGGAGAATATGCACAGTCTAAGCTGGTAAGAGTTGTAAAAGGTGAAGTTCAGGATGTAGTGGTAGATATCAGGAAAGATTCACCAACGTTCGGACAGCATTTTTCTGTAAAACTGAATGAAGAAAATAATTTACAATTATTCATTTCAGAAGGATTTGCTCATGCATTTTTATGTTTAACAAATGAGGTTATTTTCTCATATAAATGTGACCGGTATTACCATAAAGATTCGGAACAAGGAATTATTTATAACGACAAAGATCTAAATATAAAATGGGAATTGCCTGAAAGTGAATTTATTTTGTCGGAAAAGGATTTAAATTTACCCTCATTTAAAAACCTTGATTCTTTACTTTAGTATTGGATTCAACCTTTTAGAGTGTATTTTCAATTTTAGGGTGTAGAATTATAGAGGTTGGATGTCCGATCTCCGGTGACGGATGTAAATTATTTACGAGCCATGATTATTGAAATTAAAAACCCAAAGCACTTACTTTAATTCAACATTAACAAACATTCATGAACTTGCCGGTGGCAGGGAGGTCCGTGGCAGAAAAAAATCTAAACCACCCGATTACACAGAAAACTCATATCCCAATCACCAAATTTCTGTAGTTTTCATTAAAATACTATCTTTGATATAAATACCAAAACTATGGTAACTGTATTGAAACCCGGCGCAACAAAAAAAAGTGTTCAGGATATTTTAGAGAAGTTAGCTAAAGAGTTTAAAAGTAATGGGGTAGATGTATATAAATACAGTGGAAAAATCAACCTCAAAAAAGATGCTTTACAGATTCAAAAGGAGTTGAGAAATGAATGGGAATAAAGAGATGAAATCCTAACCGATATAGAAAAAATAAATAAGGAATAAAATTATTCTTTGCCCCGGCCTCGTATGTTTGTTTAAATTATTTTTTGGAACAAGGGTAAATGTTAATATTGATTTTCTCCCCCTTTAGGGCTAGGGGAAAAGAGAAAATCAATAAGAAATATAAAAATGATATTGTCCCAAATCCTAAAATAAAGAATTGACCAAGCTCTATATCTGACCTTAATCAATATGCAAAAAATTTTAGTCACGGGAGCCAATGGCCAGTTAGGAAAATCAATTCATAAGTTACATTCCAATTATCCGGAACTCGAATTTATTTTTACTTCCATTTCAGAATTAGACATTACAAGCTCTCAAAGCATTGAATCAGTTTTCAAAGCCCATAAACCAGATTACTGTATAAACTGTGCTGCCTACACAAATGTAGAACAAGCCGAAAAAGAATCTGAAAAAGCTTCCGCTGTAAATGCAGAAGGGGTAAAAAATTTAGCTTTGTCCTGTAAAAGCTATGGCACTACATTAATTCACATTTCTACAGATTATGTTTTTGACGGTGAAAAAGGGGAACCTTATACAGTAAATGATGTTCCTAATCCCATAAACGAATACGGAAAATCTAAATTAGCCGGAGAAAAATATATCCGGGAAATACTAGAAAAATACTTTATTGTAAGGACCTCCTGGTTGTACAGTAAAGAGTTTGGAAAAAACTTTTACAGAACCATACTTGAAAAAGCAAAGACAGAAAAAGAAATTTATATAACAGGTCAACAAACTGGTTGCCCTACTAATACTGAAAGTTTAACGCAATATTTAATAGAAACAATAATTAATAACAATAAAAAATGCGGAATCCATCACTTTAGTGATGATAAAGTAATGACCTGGTATGATTTCGCCTTGAGTATAATCAAAGAGAACAACTTAACTAATTCTGTAAAAGTTGTAAAAGCAGAGAATTATCGTACTTTTGCACGCAGGCCAGAATATAGTGTTTTGGAAGTTTAGAACAGATCAGAAATAGTAATGAGAGTTAAAAATTTAATTGTATTTGGCACCAGGCCCGAAGCCATTAAAATGGCACCGCTGGTTAAAGAATTTCTTAAGAATACTACTAAATTTGAAACAAAAGTTTGTATAACGGCCCAACACAGGGAAATGTTGGATCAGGTTTTATCATTTTTTGAAATAGTTCCGGATTATGATCTTGACTTAATGAAACAAAATCAAAATTTATATTCACTAACCGCTGATATTTTAACCAGTTTAAAACCCGTACTGGAAGAGTTTAAACCGGATTACGTGTATGTTCATGGAGATACCACCACCACCATGGCAACAAGTATTGCCGCTTTTTACTCCGGGGCAAAAGTATGTCATGTAGAAGCAGGATTAAGAACATTTAATAAACACTCCCCTTTCCCGGAAGAAATTAACAGAAGTATTGCCGGATGTATATCAGATTATCACTTTTCCCCTACTCAGACATCGAGAGAAAATTTACTTAATGAGAATATTCCGGATAAAAATATTTTAGTAACAGGGAATACGGTTATTGATGCATTAAAATACAGCACAAAAAAAGTTACTTCTTCTGAGTTTTATGATAAAGAAATAGAAACTTTAAAAACATTTATAGATCCTTTAAAAAGATTAATTCTTGTTACAGGTCATAGAAGAGAAAATCACGGACAGGGTTTTATTAATATATGCAGTGCTTTAAAAACAATTGCAACTGAAAATCCTGATACTCAAATTGTATATCCTGTGCATTTAAACCCAAATGTGCAAAAACCTGTATATGACCTACTGGCAAACATCTATAACATAAAATTAATAGATCCATTGTCATACCCATCTTTTGTCTGGCTAATGGAAAAATCATATTTAATAATTACGGATAGCGGAGGGGTGCAGGAAGAAGCACCTAGCTTAGGCAAGCCGGTTCTGGTAATGAGAGAAACAACTGAACGCCCTGAAGCAGTAGAAGCAGGAACAGTATTATTAGTAGGGACAGATGTCTCAAAAATTGTTAGGGAAAGCACCCGTCTGTTAAATGATGAAAAGGCATACCGAAAAATGAGCCAGTTACATAATCCTTATGGAGATGGTAAGGCCTGTGAAAGAATAGTGAAATTTATTTCAAATTTATAAATATGAGTCAAAAACCAGATGTAGTAATGGTAGGATTGGGTTATATAGGATTGCCAACAGCTGCCCTTATAGCTCAAAACAAAGTAAATGTACATGGAGTGGATATTAATCCTCATGTGGTTGAAACTATTAATGCCGGTAAAATTCATATTATTGAACCCGAATTGGATGGAGCGGTCGCATCTGCAGTTAAAGAAGGCTTTCTTAGGGCAGATATCAAGCCTGTTGAGGCAAACACTTATCTCATAGTAGTGCCAACACCCTTTAAGGGAAAAAATGAGCCGGACATATCATTTGTTGAAGCCGCTACAGAAGCGGTTATTCCATTATTAAAGGAAAATGATTTATATATAATTGAATCTACTTCGCCTATTGGCACCACTGAAAAGATGATGCATCTGATTTACAGTAAACGGCCGGAATTAAAGGACAAACTGCATATAGCATATTGTCCGGAGAGAGTATTGCCTGGAAATGTAATGTATGAACTCGTTCATAATGATCGGGTTATTGGAGGTGTTGATGATAAATCGACCGAAAAAGCAGTAGCGTTTTATCGGCAATTTATAAAAGGGGATTTGCACAAAACCAATGCACGCACAGCAGAAATGTGTAAACTGGTAGAAAATTCTTCAAGGGATGTCCAGATTGCTTTTGCCAATGAACTTTCATTAATTTGTGATAAAGCAGGGATAGATGTATGGGAATTGATAAATTTGGCAAATAAACATCCGCGGGTAACAATATTACAACCTGGTTGTGGTGTTGGCGGACATTGTATAGCTGTGGACCCTTATTTTATCGTATCCGATTATCCCATGGAATCACAAATTATTGGTAAAGCCAGGGAAATTAATAATTATAAGTCCTTTTGGTGTGCAGAAAAAGTACAAACAGCCAAATTAGAGTTTGAACTTAAACACGGTAGAAAAGCAAGTATAGCATTGATGGGTTTAGCTTTTAAACCAAATATTGACGATTTAAGGGAGTCACCGGCCAAATATATTGTACAAAAAGTGCTTCAGAATGCGAATAATGAAGAGTATTATATTGTAGAACCAAACATTGATGAGCATAAGGTATTTAAATTAACTAATTATAAAGAAGCCGCCCAAAAAGCAGATATTCTTGTATTTTTGGTGGCTCATAAAGAATTTAAAGATCTCAACTTGTCGGAAAACAAAATGGTGTTGGATTTTTGTGGGGTTTTAAAATAAAACCTTCATAGTAAAACAAGAATAAATTGAAAAGTAATACACAAAAGCGACATATAGCAAAAACCATTACATGGAGAATAGTAGGTACTTTGGATACAATTTTGCTATCCTGGATTATTTCAGGAAACCCATTTATAGGATTAAAAATTGGTTTTGCCGAAGTTGTAACCAAAATGGTTTTCTATTATTTGCATGAAAGGGTTTGGTTTAACTCGAATATGCCGGATAGTAACAAACGGCATATTCTAAAAACCATAAGCTGGCGTATACTGGGAACATTAGATACCATGATAATATCCTGGATCATATCGGGAGATCCTATCATAGGGGTAAAAATTGGTGTTGCAGAAGTAGTTACAAAAATGTTGTTATATTACCTGCATGAAAAAGCATGGTATAAAACAAACTTTGGATTGGAGAAAAGAAAAAAAGTGTAAGTAATGCAAGAGAACATAATTCCACATCGTTTTAAAATAAGTAAAAAAAACAGGAATGACTCCAATAAACACAAATCGTTCTTGATTTGGTTTACAGGCTTATCCGGATCGGGTAAGTCCACTATTGCAAATGCACTGGAAGAAAAACTTCATAAAACGGGGGTCAAAACTTATGTTTTAGATGGTGATAATATAAGAAAAGGCATTAATAGTGATTTGACTTTCCAGCCTGAAGACCGTACAGAAAATATTCGCAGAATAGCAGAAATAGCCAATTTAATGATTGATGCGGGACTTGTAGTTTTAGCAGCTTTTGTGTCACCCTATAAAAAAGATCGGGAATTCATTAAAAATACGGTAAAACCTGATAACTTTGTCGAAATTTTTGTGAACACAACTTTAGAGGAGTGTGAAAAAAGGGATGTAAAAGGCCTTTATAAAAAAGCAAGAGAAGGTAAAATAGATAATTTAACAGGTGTTTCAGCACCTTATGAACTTCCTGAAAATCCGGATGTAGAAGTTACCAATACATTATCAATTGATGAAGCTGTACAAAAAATATATAATAAAATTCACATTAAATTAGAACTCAAATAAAATGAGTAAATATTATTTAAATTACTTAGACGAATTAGAATCAGAAGCCATATATGTTTTAAGGGAAGTATGGGCACAATTTCAGAATCCGGTGATCTTGTTTTCCGGAGGGAAGGATTCTATTGTAGTGACCCATTTAGCACAAAAAGCATTTCACCCATGTAAAGTGCCGTTTGCCTTAATGCATGTAGATACGGGCCATAATTTTCCTGAAACCATTAAATTCAGGGATGACCTTATTAAAGAATTAGGCGTGCAATTACTGGTAGGCTCTGTACAGGAATCAATAAATCAGGGACGGGTTGCAGAAGAAAAGGGAAAAAATGCAACACGGAATGCTTTGCAGATCACAACTCTTTTAGATGCTATTGAACAGCATAAAGTGGACTGCGCAATAGGTGGTGGACGAAGAGATGAAGAAAAAGCAAGGGCAAAAGAACGGTTTTTTTCCCATAGGGATGATTTTGGTCAGTGGGACCCTAAAAACCAACGTCCGGAATTATGGAATATTTTTAACGGAAAGCATTTTGAAGGTGAACACTTTAGGGCTTTCCCTATAAGCAATTGGACAGAAATGGATGTGTGGAATTATATTAAAAGGGAAAACATTGCCATACCTTCCCTGTATTTTGCACATGAGCGGGAGGTAGTTTGGAGAAATGGCTCATGGATCCCCAATTCTGAATTCTTAAAACTGGAAGAAAATGAAGAAATAGTAACCAAAAAAATCCGGTTCAGGACTTTAGGGGATATTACCATTACAGGAGGGATTGAATCAGATGCCGACACTTTAGAAAAAATTGCCCTGGAAGTATCTGCTATGCGACAAACAGAGCGTGGAAACAGGTCAGACGATAAACGTTCTGAAACTGCAATGGAAGATAGAAAACGACAAGGGTATTTTTAATAGTGATCAGTTGATTTGTGAATAGAGAATAGAGAATAGAAATGAATGGAAATAATTTTGAAAAACTACAATGTTGGCAATCTTGTAATGATTTAAAATTATATTTAAAAGTAAATATATTGTCCCATTTACCTAAACATGAGCGATTTGAGCTTTATTCGCAAATATTGAGAGCGTCACGATCGGCCACCGCAAATATTGCTGAAGGCTGGGGAAGGTATCATTATAAAGAGAATATAAAGTTCTTGTTGAATGCAAGAGGATCAGTAGCTGAAATTCTTGATCATTCTTTAGAAGCGAAATCTTGGGATTACATATCTCAATCCAGCTTGGATATAATTAGAACAAA
>CALGUD010000117.1 GCA_937901915.1 uncultured Flavobacteriaceae bacterium | reverse complement strand
AAAGCTCCTTTCCCTGGTCAGGGAAAGAGCCTGTACCGAACTCGTTTCGGTATGGCTTATTCCGGCCAAAGACGGAATAAGACGGAAAGGGTCGTTCATATCGACATGACGTGACACTTTCACTAACATGGGGCCTGGTTTTGGATACAGAACTCCTCAAACGTATTGAGCAGGTTTCTAAATTTGCACCCAATGAAAAAGAGCATATATACATTACCATAGATGCCCTTATCCGTGATTTTAATGCTAAAAAAGCCTATTCCTAAACAGCCCCTTTTGCAGGCTGTTTTTTATTGAATTTCTTATTTTTTATTTTTGCTCAAAGTGAGGACACTTTTCACAGCGGGTAATGACAATTTCAAAGATTTAATAGCGTTTTCTAAACAATAAAACTATGCCATATTTATCATCATTACATATAGATACCGTAAAAAAGCATCCATTTCCTTTTAATGTTCCGGCTATTAAATATGCCAGGCAGATCGATTTGTCTAACAAGATAACATTTATCATAGGTGAAAATGGTTCTGGCAAATCTACGTTATTGGAATCTTTAGCATGCAGATTGCAGCTTCCTCATATGGACGGTAGAGGTTATGCCAAAAAGTGTTTTGATGCAGCAAAAAGATTATTGCCGTATTTAGAATTAGAATGGCATATTGAACGCCCGGTGGGCTTTTTCTTTAGGGCAGAAGATTTTGGTGATTATCTAAACAGCGTTCATCGGACAGATGTGGATTTGCACAATCAAATGAACTTAGGCAACGAGGTTCCCGAACACATCATTCAGCAAATGAAAGACAGTGCAAACCATCAATTACATCAGGTACGCAAGAATTACGGACAGGAATTGGATTCGTTTTCCCATGGGGAAGCCTATATGCACATTATGAATCAAATGGTAAATCAACGGGGGATTTATTTACTCGATGAACCGGAGGCGTCTCTGTCTCCGGCAAAACAATTGGCATTTATCTATTTTATACAGAATCATTTGCAACATTTTAATTCACAATTTATCATTGCTACACATTCTCCAATGCTTATGGCATATCCTGATGCTACTATTTATGAAGTAACTGATAGTGCTATGAAAAAAACTCCGTTAGAGGAAACCGACCATTATTCTATTACCAAGATGTTTCTTAATAACCCAAAGTCGTTCCTACAACATTTTGAATAGTTAAGAAGATGTGTTCTGTCTGAATGTCTTTGGATTCTGGGTTGCTCTTTTACTTTTATCTTCTATGAAGTACGGGAGACATTCGCGGAGCACTTCGTTTTTATTTTAATCACTCTCCGCAGAGCGGGGTTAAAGTTAATATTATTTTTACGAACTAAAAACATGGATAATTTTTCCTCCCACAGAAGTTGGGATACAGCTGTTAAACATTTAGTTAGATATAATGTACTTCAGGATGTTTTAAGCCCTGATCAGATTACAGAAATCCCTCGTTCTAATATTTCGAGATGGAAAAATGAAACAGATGACAAATATGCTTTTTGTGAAATTAACAACATTATAAAAAAAGAAGTTGAACTTATAAAACGGATTAGCCAGTCTTCGAAGATTAAAAAAATAAATCAAGTTTATTTTAAACTCGCTGACACCTTTCATGAAGTAGTTTCAAGTGTTAAAGGTATAAAATCCCTTATCAAAAAACACAAAGAACTTATTGTAAATACCATAGAACAAGTTAAAGATTATATACCCATTAATAAAGCCTTAAAAGTATTCAATATTTCCAGAAGCACCTTCGAGAATTATAAATCCATTGTTGTTCACAAATGTAATGCATCTTATTTCAAATGGTGTGTAAAACGATTTAACAATCAACTGTTACCAGCCGAAGTCGAAACTATAAAACAATATATGGCTAATGAGAATTATAAATTCTGGTCAAAATCTTCTATCTATTTAAAAGCCTTACGTGATGAAAATTTACAATGTGCTATGACTACGTTCTATAAATACTGTCGATTACTTGGATTTAAAAACAGGCCTCGAAAGCGAAAGTCTGATGATTACAATCCTGTAAAAACATCTAATCCTAATGAGCTTTGGTGTGCAGATGTTACTATTTTCAAAACAGGTGATAATGTAAAACATTACATACATTTTTTAATAGATCATTTTTCAAAATACATTATTGGTTATAAAGTTTGTTCTGGCCCTTCATCTTATGCGATTAAAGAACTTTTACAGAAAGCTTGTGAAAAGCATAAACCTGATCAACTACAATTTCTTACCGATGGTGGCAGCGAAAATGTAAACACGACTGTTTCAGATTTTATAAAAAGGCCGGATGTTCCTATAGAACATATTATTGCTCAAAAAGATGTTGTGTTTTCCAATTCTATGGTCGAAGCACTTAACAAAGTGATTAAGCATCAATTCTTATTTCCAAAGGATATCGCTAATGGAAACCAGCTTCACAACATTATAGAACAATCCGTCCCTATTTATAATAATGTAAGGCCTCAAATGAGCCTTGGTGGCAATACACCTACGGAAACTTATAATGGGATTCCTATTGATATTTCTAAATATACTCAAAATTTTAATGAACATAAAAGCCTAAGAAGACAACTTAATAAACAAAATATTTGTAAAATAACGTGAGTTCGATATAAAAAAGAGTATTTTTTTAGAAGAAAAAAGCAGAAAATTTAGTAAATTAAAGT
>CALGUD010000116.1 GCA_937901915.1 uncultured Flavobacteriaceae bacterium | reverse complement strand
ATTTGGGGACCAGCAGCTGTTAAATTGTTATTGGTTAATTGGGTACAACTCTACACTCTGAACTCCGCACTCAGAACTAATTCTCTGTACACCCGACACCGGTCATCGGACATCTAACTTACAATCACTTTTTATTATGAGATGTAAAGTCTTTATGTTCTTTTTTATAAAGTTCTTCTTTTGATAAATTTTTAAAATATTCAAATGTTTTTTTCATTCCTTCTTCCCTTGAAACTTTAGGCTCCCAGTTAAGGATTTTTTTAGCTTTGGAGATATCCGGTTGCCGTTGCATAGGGTCGTCTTTGGGCAAGGGTTTGTACACTATTTTCTGGTTGGTGTTTGTGATTTTAATTATTTCTTCTGCAAACTCTTTAATTGTAATTTCATGAGGGTTCCCGATATTGATCGGATATGCATAATCACTCATTAACAGTTTATAAATTCCCTCTACCTCATCATCTACATAACAAAAAGAACGTGTTTGAGAGCCATCACCGAAAATAGTTAGATCTTCACCCCGCAACGCTTGTCCTATAAACGCAGGAACAACCCTCCCGTCGTTTAACCGCATCCTGGGACCATAGGTATTAAATATCCTGGCTATCCGGGTTTCCAGGCCATGAAAACGGTGGTAGGCCATTGTAATTGATTCCATAAAACGTTTGGCTTCATCATACACTCCTCTGGGGCCTATTGTACTTACATTTCCGTAATAATCTTCCGTTTGGGGGTGTACTAACGGATCTCCATATATCTCAGAAGTAGAGGCAATTAAAATTCTTGCTTTTTTTTCTTTTGCCAGGCCTAACAGGTTATGAGTTCCCATGGCTCCTACTTTAAGGGTTTGAATGGGTATTTTTAAATAGTCTATAGGGCTGGCAGGTGATGCAAAATGGAGAATATAGTCCAGCTTCCCCGGAACATGCACAAAATTGGTTACATCGTGATGATAAAACTCAAAGTTATCTAATTTAAAAAGGTGCTCTATATTTTTAAGATCGCCGGTAATGAGGTTATCCATACCTATAACATGAAAACCTTCTTTAATAAACCTGTCACATAAATGTGATCCTAAAAATCCTGCTGCGCCTGTTATGAGTATTTTTTTCAACGCTATGATTTTAAATAATTTGTCACCTTATTATAAGGTATTATATCTATGTTATTGCTCCTTTTTTGATAATCTTCCCCACCAAAAATAATTTTACCTCCTTCTATCCCCGTTAAATTATTCCAATAGTTAAGTCCTTTAAAATATTCGTTAGTAACTGTTTTACCTGATTTAATTTCTACAGGGACAAGATTTTCAAAATTATCTATAAGCACATCTATTTCATTTCCTGTTCTATTTCTCCAAAAATATAAATTATTTGGCTGGCCTTTGTTTAATCTTTGTTTTAAAAGCTCTATAACAATCATATTTTCAAATAAACTGCCTCTGGAAGGGTGTAATAGTAGTTGCCCTGCTTCCCCAACTCCTAATAAAGCACTTGCTAAACCAACATCGTAAAAATATAGTTTGGGCATCTTGACTACTCTTTTGTTAAAATTATTGTGGTGAGGTTGTAATCGAAACAGAATAAAACTTGCTTCCAATACACTGATCCAGGCTTCAACAGTTTTATGGTCAATCCCAACTTCTATGGCTAATGCATTTTTGTTTAAGAGTTGGCCAACCCTACCTGCACATAATTTAACAAAACGTTCAAATACAACAAGGTTTTCAATATTCCTTAGTTGCCGTACATCCCTTTCAACATAGGTGCGGATATAATTAGAAAACCATTTTTGTATTTCAAAATGCTTATCATAAAGTGAAGGGTAAAACCCTTTAAACAATATGTCTTCAATTGTCCTCGGAATAAGTCCCTTTAATTCTTCTATGGACAAAGGCAATAATGTTAAATATCCAACTCTTCCAGCTAAACTTTGGGTAATGCTCTGTTGTAACAAAAAATTATTTGATCCTGTAATTATGAACTGGGCATTTTCATGATTCTCATCCAATATTTGCTGTAAATAAGAGAATAAATCGGGTGCTCTTTGTGCTTCATCTAATATGGCTCCACCTTTATACTGAGAAAGAAATGCTTTGGGGTCTTCTATCGCATACATTCTCATATCTGGATTTTCCAAGCTCACATAGGGCTTGTCAGGAAAAGTTGATCTGACCAGCGTAGTTTTTCCTGACTGTCTCGGGCCAACAACTGCTATGGCTTTATATTGTGCGGCTAAATTTAAAAGTTCACTTTTAGCTGTTCTTGATATCATAGTGTAAATGTACAATTTGGGAATTCAATTCCCAAATTGTACACTATTTTTATTTATAGGATATCTTTACCCTCAATTTGAACAAGGTATTCTACCGGGGTTAATACTGATAGCTTACTTTCTTTATAGTCTTTTACATTCCGGGTAATTAATATTTCTATTCCTGATTCCGAAGCACAAAAATTCTGTATTGCATTTTCAAAATCTTTAAACTTTGATTGTACAGCCAAATCAATTACCTTTTGTCCTACATTTAATACTTTTACAAGCTTGTTAAGTGTTTCTATTTTCTTTTTTGCCCTATTTTTACTTTCTAACTTACTAATAATGTAATAAACATTACTGAATGTTAACGAAGACACATGCAACTGTATGCTTGTTTTTGTTGAGGCATTTATAATCTTTAAAATAGTTTCTGAAAATGGGGCCCTTCCTGTTAAAAAGTCTATAACAATATCTGAATCCAAAAATATTTTATTCATCTTTCAAATATTTTTCAATTAAGGAATCCTGCAAAAGTTCTTTGTATTCCTTATCAGAAGAAATTTTAACTGAATTCCATAAGGCTTTCACATCCGGATCCATATCGTCAATTGCTTCATTTTCCTTATTACCTGAAATAGCTTTCAGGTAATCTTCAACAATATTTGAAAGACTTCTTCTATGTTGCTTTGCATATTGCTTTGCTTTTTCAATAACATCAGAATCTATAGATAATGTTAATTTAGTTGCCATATACGTATGTTTTATTTTTTAAATTTACGTATTAATAAAGTTAAATGCAAAAAATTTATCTGATTAACTATGTCATTAATGTTTAAAAACGGTCAACGCTATTCAGGGAAGTACATATTTTATTTAATATGCTTTTTCTTCCCCTTTCAGGGCATTGACTATGGTTTGAATAATAATTTTTATATCTAAAAATATGGACCAGTTCTCAATATAAAAAATATCAAATTTTATCCGGTTTATAATATCATTATCTGTTTCAACTTCACCTCTGTAGCCCCTTACCTGGGCCAAACCTGTTATCCCGGGCTTCACAAAATGGCGAACCATATATTTATCAATTTTCTGTGAGTATAAATTCGTATGTTTTACCATGTGAGGCCTTGGTCCTACAACAGACATTTTACCTGCAAAAACGTTATAAAACTGGGGAAGTTCATCTATACTGGTTTTACGAATAAATCTCCCGACTTTGGTTATTCGCATATCACCTTTGGTAGCCTGCAAATTATCTGAATCCTCGTTCATAGCCATAGACCTGAATTTGTAGCAATCGAATTCTTTATTGTCTAAACCATTTCTTCTTTGCCTGAAAAAAATCGGGCCTTTAGATTCCATTCTTATTAGGAGTGCTACTATGGGAGTAAGCCACGAAAGAATAAAGAAAATCACCACAGAAGAAAAGACAAGATCAAAAAGCCTTTTTATAAATGCATTAATAGGATCATCTAAAGGTATTTCCCTTAAGGATAGGATGGGGATATAATCGTAGTACTCGAACTTTAGTTTTTTAGTAAATATGAATTTGTTATCCGGAATAAATTTTACTTCTTTAAGGTTATTATCTGCATAATCGATAATCTCCGTGATTTCTGAATTCTTGAGTTCGGAAACGGAGCAATAAATCTCATCTATATTATTAGACGAAATATAATCAAAGCAATGTTCAAGGATGAATGGAGTCTGTTTTGTATGAAATTGCTTTTTAAAATCATACCCGTACTCTTCCCTGCTATTAAACATTTCTATAAGTTGTTCACTCTTTTTGCTGTCACCTATTACTACCACATTCCGAACATTGCCCTTAAGACGCTCCCGGTATTTCATAAGCAGATAGTGTGATAGAAATTTTAACAAGGCAACTAACAAGAAAACTGTAAAAAAGTATTGGGCGAGCAATATCCTGCTTATTTTAAATTCCTTAAAAAAGCCAATAAAGGCATATAGAATTAAAAAAAAGAAAATAAACTGCCTGAAAATAAGAATGAGAATTTGAGTGGCCTTTGTATATCTCCGAACATCATAAAACTCATTTTTCAGGGATAAAATGATCCATAAAGCGGTGATGTATGAATGAAATAGAAATGGATTAATAAAATTGAAAGGTAAATAAAAGGCAAGGAGATTTATTACCAGTAGATCCAGTATATACAAAATGGGTTTTATAAGCCCTGAAAAGCCGCCTCGTTTGAAAATCATAATATACTTAAACTCTGCGAAAGTTACATATTATCTTCTATACTTCTCTTTTAAGACTAAGAGAATAAATTTAAAATTACCTACTAAATACCTTTTCCACATCCGCCTGGGTTCCTGAAGAAAACGATAGAACCATTCGAGTCCTGCCTTTTGCATCCATATTGGAGCTCTTTTAACCTTACCGGAAACTACATCAAAACTGCCTCCAACCCCCATTATAAAATTCACATTTTTTAATAAATTTTTATTCTCATAGAGAAAGTTTTCTTTTGTAGGGGAACTTATTGCCACAAATAAAATATTTGCCCCACTATCAGATATTTGTTTTGCAATAGTTTGTTCTTCTTCTTTTTTAAAATAGCCATTACGATACCCTGCTATTATATTTGAAGAATATTGATTTGAATATGTATCCACCACAGTTTTCACCACTTCTTCTTTGGCTCCGAAAAAGAAAATTTTATAATTTTTTCTATGGGATAGCTCAACTAAATTGACCATGAGGTCAATTCCCGCTACTCTTTCTTTTAAGGGTTTACCTAAGAATCTTGAAGCCCATACCACAGCCTGTCCATCTGCATTAATAAGATCACTCTCATTAACACTCCTTCGCAATTGCAAATCTTTTTGTAAGGCAACTATTTTACCGGCATTAACAACCACATGATGGAGTTGACCATTATTCGCTATGGTTTTCTCAATTACTGCAAGGGTTTCCTGCATACTGAGGTTGTCAATGCCTGAGTTAAGTATATGATATCTCAATATTATTTACTATTTATAAATTGTGAACTCATGCTCTTTGTAGGTGGAACTAATAAATTTTTCCAGCTTTTTTAATGAATAGGGTGTAAAAGCTTTAGGGTGTCCTATCATTACAAAATTACCGGAATTTGAAGTTTTCCGTATATATTTATCAAAAGATTTATGTAATAACCTGGCTTTATAACCATCAATTGATACTACACTATATGACGGCAGGGTAAGAAACCTTAACATTTCTTTTTTGTCCATCCCGACAGCAAAACCATCTCCATAGGATTGATGTTGTTTTTGTTTTAATAGTTTAATCAATGCAAATTTCCAAAAGAAGAATGGACTTACTCTAAGTGAACTAATAGGAATTTCTTTAAAATTACCATTAACATCTTCTACAGTTAAATCTTCTGAAAAATTATATTCGGTCTTATATTGGGAGACTCCTCTAAAATCGAATGTCTGATTACCTGAACTGTAATGTCCATTTGGGTAAACGGTACTATCAATAAACACATTATTTTTTTCCAATGCTTTTTTTATAGGGAGAAAAGGCTGCGCACTCCATCCTCCTGCCCTATATGCTACAGGTGTTATACCTGATACTCGTTTTAAAACATCATTGTATCTGGTAACAATATCCATTACTTCTTCTTCATTAAAACTGGAAAGCTTATATCTTGTAGTGTTAAAAACCCATTCTCGACCATCATAATATGAATCTTCCCAATGCGGATGTATATGTAGTTCTATTCCATGACCGTTATCTGCCAGAAAACGTATCTGTTGTGTTACTTTTTTATAATCATTCTGCAAAGCAGGATATTCATCTTTCTGCCTTTCCAATTGAACTAAATAACCCACATCCACAAAACAGGTGAATTTTATATTATATGGCTTTACCATATCTAAAAGCCTTTGAGTTGGTTTAATAATACAATTATCAACAGAGCCACTCTTAGTACCGAAAAAAAGTTCATAGTCGAGGGTTATGTAGATGTTCATATTTTATTATTTTACTGACTTACGATATCAATTAGAGAAATAGGATGAAATGTAGATTTTCCAAATTTGTCACTTATTCAATACCTCTTAATTTTTAGTTTAAAATTAAATTCTTGTTCTAAGCGATGAATATCATTTTTTATTTCATTGTATATAACCTCTTTTTGTCTTTCCGTTAAGGTATGTGCCTCTTTTGGAATATTCTTCCCTCCATACTTCCCTATAGACATTCTAAATTTATCCTTAACTACCTGAGGGATATACGGAGTTAATTTTAAGCTTCTTAATATAGACCTAAGTAATCTATATCCCTTGTAACTCTGCCCGATTGCTGAACTCTTTAAATTATGTATGTGAGATAAATCATACTCATGCCCCGGTAGTTCTAAAAAGTCTGTAACTTCAATCATTACATTTTTTATATCCTTTTTGATTCTTTCAAAATCAACTAACAAAATCTGATCTTTAGAAAAAAATTCCAGGTATTTTTCCAATTGTTGATAGTATTTCACAGAATCAATAATTCTTGCATCCAAACATTCATAAATAGGCCTTATAGTATCCCCATCTATTAGGAATTGGTGAGTTTGAGATTCTATCTTGTCAAATGGGTTTCTAATTACATAAATAAATTTAAACTCAAAACCCGATTCTTTCATCCTCTTGGGAACATCAATAAAACCCTCTTGTGTGTAATCTGTTGTAGCATCAATACCATAAACATGTTTATTGCTATCATAACCAACAAACTGACTTTGATACCACTCTAATCCTTTTTCCCAATTTTTAATGTGACCAAAAAAATTAGGTTCCTTTTTAAAGCCTCCTACAATGGCGGGATGCTGCCTTAAATACTCATATAAACTCGAAGTAGCTCCTTTTTTTGTGCCAATTTTTAGAGTCGGAGATGTGATTATTCCTAATTTTGTGGATATTCAAGAATCTATGGCTACGATACTTTTAG
>CALGUD010000115.1 GCA_937901915.1 uncultured Flavobacteriaceae bacterium | reverse complement strand
CAATAAAAATGCTTACATCAGTTTGAAGTTTAGTCGCAACACACAAAAATGCTCCGAGCAATCCACCAATACCAATAGCATGGGCACTAATTTTCCATTTTATATTAATGATAAAAGCTAAAATTATAGCATAAGTAGCTCCTATTATAAAATTAAAAATAATTGGAATTACTGGGGTTTGTTTGAGTAAATAGAGTGTAAAAATATAAGAAATAATGGTAATATTTTTATTAGAAAATGCAAATGACCAGTTAGCAAATAGTAAAATTAAAATAAAAGCTATAGTTTTAAAAATAGAGATATCCTTATAGGTGAAATTTAAAAAAACTATTAGGAAAAACCCTTCTAGTAAAGAAATAATAAGAAATGATATAAAAATATCTCTATTAGTAGTAGATTCTTTTTTTTCTCTAGACTTTAAAAAAATTACTCCGGAAAAAGGAATCATGACAATTAGAGCATAGACTAATAACACTCCCTTTTCGTATAGTAAAACCAACGGATCTGAAATACTAAAATAAAAGAAATACCGTACATTAAAATGTCTAAAGAATTCAATTTGGTATATGATTCCTAAAAGTAGGATTAGTGGGGTTAATTTCCATAAATCACAAAATAATTTTTGTTTATTCTCACTATATTCGGTTTTCCACCATTTCGAAAATCTATATTTCATGAATTATAATTATTCCCCCTCTAAACTATTAATTAAACTCCCTACTTCTTCTATTGTAAAAGGCTCTATTGTGGATATAAACTTCCTGTCAGTATAAAAAGTTCTAAAAGAAGTATAAGAACTCTCTCTTGTTAATTTAGCTCCAGCATTGTTAGATGTCCCAACTGATCCCACTCCAAAACCAAGTGAAGCATTACCATTAAAATTTGCTTCCCCATTAAAGCTAGAGTTTCCAGTATTGGAAACCCAAATAACTTCCAATAAAGGTGTAATTGTTATTTTATCAGTATTTTTTATGTTGGGTATGTTTATTAATGATTTTAATATTTCAATTCTACTTACAACTTGTTGGTTTTATGTTTCTTCTCAATGGCTGTATTTCAGGCATTTTTTTTGGAGTAAATTTAATATTTCAATTCTATTTTTTTTATCAAAATTAATTCCCAAGGCATTACCATAATATGCTGCTGCTATAGGTGAAATAATAACCCCTCCTCCAATTAACATGGAATTATCACTAGACAATGCAGCCTCTGCACTTGCTTTAATATCTGCGCCCGGTATTATTCCTGATCCCTCAATAGCTGCATTTAAGTACCCTGAACAGTCTAAGCTATACATAAAAGAATCAAATCCTTCACCCACTAATAGCGTATTGATATCTAAATTCTTATAAGTAGGAGAGCCAAACAGTATAAAACTTTTCTTAGTATTGTCTGTTGATACAATACTAATAGTATGTAACAAAACTGTTAAACTACTTGTGGGCAATTCGAGAGCTCCAATAGGCAATTTTTTAGTATAATTAACGACAACTTTTGGTGCCCATCCTTCTCCCTTTTCTTTTAATCTTAATAACTTTCTTTTAACTTTTTGCGGTAATGAACAGGGGCTTTTCTCAGGGTCAAAAACATCTTTAATTACAGTTTCTAAATTAACTTCTTTAGATTTTATTTCATCATTTTTAAAACTATTGATATTATCAGTTTTCCATTTAAGAGAAGCATCATTACTATCTGGCATTGATGCTATTGATGCTGTATATGTCGAATCAGTTATATTACTTAAATAAGATTCTATTTCAGAAATAGCCATACTATTATTCAATTCTTTATTTAGGCTAACAATATTGGTTTCAGATATTTCAACATTATCACCTTCATCAAAACTGTGTTCTTTAGTAGAATCCTCTTTGCAACTTAAACAGAAAATTAATAAAGAGAAGGATAGTAAATATGATTTCATAAGTATAAGTTTAGTTGCCTAATGTACAATGGTTTATAATATTTTTATAGGGTGTTTATCCCCTTTTTATTAATTTGTCTATTTCTTCACTCACCTTTTTCTGCACCACCTTTCCATAATACTCTTCCGTAATACTAATACTTGAATGTCCTAAAAGTTCACTCACAACTTCCATAGGTACGTCATTATAAAGTAATACAGTGGATGCAAAAGTTTTTCTAGCTATATGATGACTTAAGTTTTTACTTATACCTACAATCTCAGCGATCTCTTTTAAATAAGAATTAATTTTTTGATTGCTAAATTTCGGTAATACATACTCGCCACCAGAATTATATTTATCAATAACCTGAATTGCCTTAGGTAAAAGAGGTACTGAAATCATTTTACTTGTCTTTTCCCTTTTCATCTGAATCCATACATGACCATCAAACCCTTTTATTAGATGCTCTTTTTTAAGGTTTGACATTTCATTATATGCCAACCCCGTATAACAACAAAAAATAAACAAATCTTTTACTAAACATAGTCTTGGTTGACTAAACTGATGTTTTTCAAGCTGTGTCAATTCCTCTTGTAATAAAAAGACGACTTCCTTTTTAACTCTCCCGGGTTTATGTAACTGAAATGGGTCTTTATCTAAATACCCTTCTGAAACTGCTACCCTTACAGATTTTCTAAATCTTTGTAGTGCTTTGTTAATTGTAATTTGTTTCTGATTTTTTTCAGTCTTTAAATAATATTCAAAGTCCACAAGAAACTGAAGTTCTAGCTTGTTTAATGGAAAGTCATTCTTGTTGTATTTCTTCTTTATAAAGGTTTCTACATCATTACACACATACTGTAGCTTATTCCATGTAGTTCGTTTAATATCTTTACCAATGAGCTTAGATTGAGATTTAAGATACCTTCTGAAGTAACTAATAACATTATCTTCTTTTTTTATCTTCCTGTTTGTATACTTATCAAATATATCATCTACAGAAAAGTCAGATTGTTGTAATTGCAATGATAAAAAAGCATTATTAGCTTTTTGACTGATTAGTGATAATTCACCATTTAAAAAATCACTATTATCTTCTTTAGATATTACAAATTGCTTTTTAGCATTCCAGTTCTTTGGGTTTACAAATAAACCTGTGGAAAATGCTTTTCTTTTCTTCTGGTAAGTTAATCTACATGTTATAGGGCATAATCCTCTTTTATTGATTTTAGAAATGCTAATTACAAAACGAATGGATAATTTTTCTTGATTCATGACCAATTGATTTTAAGTTAAACAGTTGGCATACAATTCAGTTTTAAAAATGGGAACCTCGAGATTTTTTTGGGAACCTTAATGGGAACCTTTTTTTACAAAAAAACTTGACAAGTTGACTTTTTGGTAGACCTTGGAAATAGCTACAAACAGTGGCTAAACCCGGTTAAACAAAAAATCCAACCTATTTTCATAAGTTGGATTTTTATTGAAGTGCTCCTCCTCTTGGGCTCGAACCAAGGACCCTCTGATTAACAGTCAGATGCTCTAACCAACTGAGCTAAGGAGGAATATAACTTCCCGGTGTTACCCGAAAATGCAAATTGGGAATTTACATTCTTGTTTTGCGGTTGCAAATATAAATATGTTTTTTTATTTGCCCCAATAAAAAGATCACTTTTTAAAAAAATCTTTTTATAAGATTCCAAATGTCATTTCCAAAGATAAGAAGCATTAATCCTGCTAATATTACAAACCCGATAATCTGGCCTGTTTCGAGTACTTTTTCACTTGGTTTCCTGCCTGTAACCATTTCATACAACAAGAACATTACATGCCCGCCATCCAACGCAGGTATAGGCAATATATTTAAAAATGCCAACCACACCGAAAACATTGCTAAAAAATTCCAAAAAAACAACCAATTCCATGTTTCAGGCATCATTTCTACAATACCAATAGGGCCTTTTACCTGTTTATAACCTTCAGTTTTGGTATTAAAAATAATTTTAAACTGTTTAATCTGTCTGGTCAGTTCACTAATTGTTTTTGTAAATCCGGCTGGTATTCCTTCTAAGAAACTGTATTCATCAGTTACCCTCAGGTCTTTTATATCAAGTTGTACCCCAATAGCGGCCTCTTCCGGAACAGTTAATGAAAGCCGTTTCAGGTCATCACCTCTTTTTACAGTAATATTCATCGCTTTGTTTGGTGATGAACGTATAATGTCAACAAAATCATTCCAGTAGTTTACATCCCTGCCATTTACCATTACTATTTCATCCCCTGCCATAAAGCCGGCTTCTTCAGCTACAGTTTCAGAATATATTTTTTCCAACACAGGCTTTTGGCGATAACTCATGAAATCTCTACCCAATGTCTGTAGAACCTCTTTCTTGCCTTCATCACTAATGGGTATTGTAATAACCTCCCCATCCCTGTTTACTGTCACCTCATCACCTAAAAGAATATCAATCTTGGTTTCTTTAAACTTTTTCGCTTCCTTCCCGTCAACAGCAATAATTTTATCTCCCGTCTTAAATCCTAGTTTCTCGCCAATAGAATCAACTTGAATTCCGTATTTTAAACTGTCGGCGGGTATGTATGTATCACCATTATTGATTAAAAGTGCTGAATAAATAATCCATGCCAATATAAAATTTACGAAAACACCTCCTACCATAATAATGAGTCGTTGCCAGGCTGGCTTAGAGCGGAATTCCCATGGCTTAGGCGGCTCTTTCATTTGCTCCTTATCCATGCTTTCATCGATCATCCCGGCTATTTTTACATAACCTCCCAATGGAAGCCAGCCCACTCCGTAAACCGTATCGCCTATTTTCTTTTTAAATAAGGCAAACTTTACATCAAAGAATAAAAAGAATTTTTCGACCTTGGTTTTAAATAATTTTGCTGGTATAAAATGTCCTAATTCGTGTAGTACAACTAATATTGATATAATAAGGACAAATTGTGCTATCTGGCTTAATACTGTCATTTACTTTCTTGATCTATAAATTTTAACCGCACAAAAGTAATGTTTTCATCTTAGTTTATAAAAACTATCTGCTGTAAGTGCTTATTTTTTATGACTGATTTATGAATCCGCTCATATTTATCGTCTAAACTTGTCTGATTTTCCTTCTTAAACAGTAATTTTGCATCCAGGTAAATCAGATATAAAATGTTGCAGTTTTTCAGGAAGTTCCGGTATTTATTTATCACTTTATTCATTTTATCTTGTATTATTATTTACTTGTTCTACAATGCACTGAAACCCGAAGAAAAGCTACCTGTGTACCAACCGGCCATGGTTAATTTTGAATTGGTGGACAGCACCATTCAACATCAAAAAAAATATCATACAATAGCCGATTTCAGTTTAATAAATCAAAACGGAAAAACCATTACTCAAAAAGACTATGAAAACAAGATATACATAGCCGATTTCTTTTTTACTACCTGCCCTACAATATGCCCGGTAATGACAGAGAATATGGCAGTGATACAAAAAGAAATTTTAAATGATGATGATGTTATGCTGCTTTCTCATTCGGTAACCCCACAAATTGACTCGGTACCACAACTTAAAAAATATGCAATTGAAAAAGGGGTCAATGATAAAAAATGGAACCTGGTAACCGGGGATAAAAAAGAGATTTATAACCTGGCCCGAAAAAGTTATTTGGCAGTAAAAACCGATGGCGATGGCGGCCCCTATGATATGATTCATACCGAAAATTTTATTTTGGTTGATAAGAACAGGCGCATCAGGGGGTTTTATGACGGGACTAAAGATGAAGAAATTGAAAGGTTAATAGCTGATTTACAAATACTAAAATCAGAATACCCCAATTAGTTTTTCAAAACAGTTTTTTTATAGTACTTTTGCCTTAATTATAATCAATCTAAATAAGAATTGAAAGCTACCATAGCACATTTAAAAAGAGGGGAAAAGGGAATTATAAAGGATGTTTCATCCGATCTTATTCCGGTAAAACTCTTTGAAATGGGATGTTTACCGGGTAACGAGGTAGAACTTATTCAATATGCCCCTTTTAACGACCCTTTATATATAAACATCAATGGCTCTTTCCTGGCTATACGCCGTGAAACAGCATTGAGCATTGAGATCGAAAAGATTCCAAAACCTACTCTATGAGCAAACAAATTAAAGTAGCCCTCATAGGCAACCCCAATACCGGCAAGACTTCTGTTTTTAATCAACTTACCGGGCTCAATCAAAAAGTAGGTAATTACCCGGGTATTACTGTTGAAAAAAAAGAAGGTGTGTGTAAGCTTCCTCGCGGTGTTAAAGCACATATTCTCGACCTTCCCGGAACCTATAGCCTCAATGCAAACTCCCTGGATGAAAATGTGGTTATAGAGCTTCTTCTCAATAAAAATGACAAGGATTACCCGGATGTAGCTGTTATAGTTACCGATGTTGAAAACCTGAAACGAAACCTGTTGCTATTTACCCAGATAAAAGACCTGAAAGTGCCTTGTATTTTGGTAATTAATATGGCCGACAGGATGGTAAGAAAAGGTATTTCCCTGGATGTTGATTTACTGGAAGAAAGGTTAAAAACCAAAATAGCAGTAGTAAGTACACGTAAAGGAACAGGGATTGATACCATTAAAGAACATATATCCGATTATAAGAACTTATCTACCGAGCCGTGCGTAGATACTACTCTCATCGCCCCGGAATATTTTGATGGATTAAAAAAAACCTTTCCGGATCACGAACTGTATAAATTATGGCTCGTTATTACACAGGACGTTAATTTTACAAGAGTAGATAAAAAACTGGTTAAGGATACTTCAGATTTTACAACCAAATCGAAAGCCGAATTAAAACGGCTACAACAAAAAGAAACGATACTGAGATATCAGTTTATAAATGGTGTTTTAAAGGAAGGTTATAAGGTAGATGTAAATGCTGCCAAAGGTTTCAGAGCTTCTCTGGACAGGGTTTTAACGCATAAAGTCTGGGGTTATGTGATCTTTTTCTGGATATTGCTTACCATTTTCCAGGCTATTTACGACTGGAGCAGCTACCCGATGGACTTTATTGATGCACAGTTTGCTGCATTAAGCGATTGGACAAAAGATGCCCTACCTCCCGGCGCATTTACAAGCCTGATCGCTGAAGGTATTGTACCGGGATTGGGTGGTATTGTTATTTTTATACCACAAATAGCATTTTTGTTTCTCTTTATATCCATCCTGGAAGAAACTGGGTACATGAGCCGTGTAGTTTTTTTAATGGACAGGGTCATGCGACGTTTTGGACTAAGTGGAAAAAGTGTGGTGCCTTTAATTTCAGGGACAGCTTGCGCCATTCCGGCAGTAATGGCTACTCGTAATATCGAAAACTGGAAAGAAAGGCTCATAACCATACTCGTCACCCCTTTTACAACCTGTTCGGCACGATTACCGGTGTACCTCATTATCATTGCATTGGTAATTCCAGAGGAACGGTTTATGGGTCTCAGCTACCAGGCGTTAACACTTATGGGACTTTATTTATTAGGGTTTGGAACGGCTGTATTTTCAGCCTGGTTGTTGAATATGATATTAAATGTAAAAAGTAAAACTTTTTTTGTAGTTGAAATGCCCAACTACAAGGTTCCGCTATTTCGCAACGTAGCATACACAGTTATTGAAAAAACAAAAAGCTTTGTGGTTGGGGCCGGAAAAATTATCCTGGCAATTTCCATCATCTTATGGTTCCTGGCATCAAACGGGCCTAATGAAGAGTTTGAAAATGCCGAAAGCATCATCACATCACAATCCGATCCCAGTATTAGTGAAGATGAGTTATCAACAAAGATCGCATCCTATAAATTACAAAATTCATATATTGGAATTATGGGCAAAGCCATTGAGCCAGCTATTCTGCCTTTAGGTTATGATTGGAAAATCGGTATTGCCCTCATCAGCTCCTTTGCGGCCCGCGAAGTATTTGTAGGGTCATTAGCTACTATTTACAGTGTGGGGAGTGATGAAGAAGAAACCATTAAAAACCGTATGGCCGACGAATTAAATCCTGTTACGGGAGGAAAATTGTTCAACCTGGCTTCAGGAATCTCACTATTGTTGTTTTATGCCTTTGCCATGCAATGCATGAGCACACTGGCGGTAGTAAAGAAAGAAACAAACACCTGGAAATGGCCAATATTGCAGTTGGTTTTAATGACCGGCTTTGCATATGTGGTATCCCTCATTGTTTACCAAATATTAAAGTAAACTCCTGCTCAACAATTTCAAAATAAACTCAAAATACTCATTTATGGTGATGCCTGCTGTTCTATGAGTTTATAATTTTGTGCCTGATTAATAATAAGTCGGGATATCTAATGTTACCGGCAAAATAAAAAACCAAAATAGAGTAGGATTAATGAAAACGTATAGCCAAACCCTTAGAAACCCTTTTATTTTTTTATTTACCGTAATTTATTTATTATTTATTTCCTGTAATAGTGATGACGACACATCCGTACCCCTTAGCAGTGAAAAAGAAGTAACGCAATTTACCCTTACCGAGGGTACTACAGGTACAATAAACCAGGACAACAATACAATAACAGTTACAGTACCTTTTGGTACGGATGTAACATCTATAGCACCTGCACTGTCCATATCAGAAGATGCTACCTATGCCCCTACAGGTGCACAGGATTTTTCTTCTCCGGTAGTATATACCATAACTGCACAGGATGGTAGTGAAATACAGTATACCGTGAATGTTGTGGCTGCAAGTAACACAGAGGCTGCATTATTAAGTTTTATTTTTAAAGCTGAGGACAATGCCTTTGAAGAAGACATTGAAGCTACAATTGACCAGGAAAACCATACGGTAACTGCTGAAGTGCCTTTTGGAATTGATATGAGTGCATTAGCAGCCAACATTACCGCTTCAGTAGGGGCAGCCACCAACCTAAACGAATTGGATTTTTCATCTGAAGCGACTCTTACAGTAACTGCTCAAGACGGTGAAGACACTACGGATTATACTGTAAATATCACCGAAAGTATTGACCCCAGAATAACAGAAAGAGCAGCCCTTATGGCAATTTATAATGCCAATGAATACAATGGCTACTTCCTGAACTGGGACGTAGATGATACGGATGTTAGTGAGTGGGAAGGGGTAACAACCGATGAAAATGGACTGGTTATTAAATTAATTTTAAATCATGTTGACCTGAGGGTTATTCCGGCCGAAATTGGACAACTTTCAAATTTAGAACATTTAGAATTATTCAATAATGAATTAAAGAATATTCCAAAAGAAATTGGACAACTTTCTAAGCTAGCAGAATTAATAGTAAGATCTAATGGATTAACCACTATCCCGGAAGAAATCGGGCAACTCACCGGTTTAACCAAGTTAAGTTTTGAGAATAACAGTTTTACGGATATTCCTAAAGGGATAGGGCAGCTTACTAATCTAACCGAATTAAATTTAAGCGGGAATGCCCTCACTTCTATTTCTTCTGAAATTGCTACACTTCATCAATTAAAAGTGTTGGATGTAACACAGAACTCTCTCGCATCTATTTCTTCGGACATCGGTCAGCTTTCCAGTTTAACTGACCTTAAATTAGGCTATAATGAATTTACCACTTTTCCTTCAGAAATTTTTCAGTTAACCAGTTTAACGAAACTTGAATTAAGCACAAACAAATTCACAGGTATTCCGGCCGGTATCGGACAACTTACTAATTTAACACACTTGAATGTTGGTGGTAGTTTCTATGCTGAAAAAATTACTGATGTTCCGAAAGAAATAGGCCAGCTTACTAATTTAGAATATTTATATCTATCTTATAATGAAATAAGTGAGATCCCTAAAGAAATCGGACAACTCCATAAGTTAGAAAAATTATATTTAGAAAGTAATGCACTCAGTTCTTTACCTTCTGAAATTGGGCAACTTACAAATTTAACGTATCTGAATGCTTCACAAAATCAGTTAATTTCTCTCCCTTCTGAAATAGGGCAACTTCAGAATTTAACTCAACTAAGTTTAATTATAAATCAACTCAGTTCACTACCTGCAGAAATAGGACAACTTACTAAACTAACTGATTTAGCATTGCACCGTAACCAACTCACTACTGTGCCCGCTGAGATAGGGCAGCTTACCAACCTAACTTCTATCTCTATATATGAAAATCAACTCACTTCTATTCCTTCTGAAATGGGGCAGCTTATTAATTTAACAAGTTTAGGTTTATCTAGCAATCTACTAACCTCCATTCCCCAGGAAGTATGTGATTTGAATACCAATTATGGAATAGAAGTTTATACAGACGAAGGAGTTAGTTGCGAATAGTAAGAAATCTAATATACAATACAAATGCTCGCTCATAATTATAGGCGGGCATTTTAATTATCATTAAATTTGCTGTAAGCATAATAATGCGAATACGACTAAAATAATATGGCACTCTTACAAGAAATATTAGTTTATGTAACTCTGGGGATCGCTGTTTTTTTCATAGTTAAAAAATTCTTCTTGCCTAAAAAAAAGACTTCCAAATCCTGTGGGCAGAATGATTGCGGGTGTCATTAAAAACATTTAACCCAGCGCCACATCCAGTGTCATCATTACCATGAATCCGCCTATAAAGCCTAAGGTGGCAATATCTGTATACTTATCCTGCTGGGTTTCAGGAATTACTTCTTCAACTACTACAAATATCATAGCCCCTGCTGCAAAAGCAAGCGCATAAGGAAGAATGGGTGTAAAAAAGGTAACTGCCAAAGCCCCTACTACCCCGGCTATGGGCTCAACAATGGCAGAAAGCTGACCGTACCAAAAACTTTTTCTCCTGCTTACGCCTTGTCTCCGTAAAGGCATGGATACGGCAACACCTTCCGGGAAATTCTGGATTCCAATACCGATTGCCAATATTACAGCCCCCGCTATAGAAGCCTCCGGAATTCCGGCAGCAACACCTCCAAAGAGAACACCGACTGCCAGTCCTTCAGGGATATTGTGTAAAGTTATTGCCAGTACCAATAAAGTTGTTTTGTGCAATTTTGTATCCACTCCTTCACTTTCACTGGGCTTAAAGTTAATATGCAGGTGTGGTAAATATTTATCTAAAAAAAATAGAAATAAGGCTCCAAGCCCAAAACCTACTGCGGCAGGATAAACTTTTGCAAATCCCTCCCCTTCTGTCATTTCAATAGCAGGCGCCAGTAAACTCCAGAAACTGGCTGCTACCATAACACCACCTGTAAAACCGAGCATTCCGTCTAAAACAGAACGCTTCATGGTTTTCATAAAAAAAACAAGGGACGCCCCCAGGGCGGTAAGTAACCAGGTAAAAGTAGTTGCAATAAGTGCTCCCAATACCGGGTCTATAGATTCAAAAAATGCTACAATTTGATCAAACATATTTTATGCTTTTTTTATGTAAATATTATTGGCTGTTTGTGCTGAAATATTAATTTGTTTTCCGTTAAACTTTATAAGAAATGAACTATCAAAAGGTTCTTTTTCCATTACTTCCAGGGTATCTCCCAGGGCTATTTCAAGTTTGTCCAGGTACTGTAAAAATTCGGCAGAAGTACTGTTTACACCTATACAAATACCTTTTTCGCCTTTTTTACAAGTAGCTAATAATACTTTTTCAAGAGTTTTTATATTTCCGTCTTTATCTGGTATCGGATCGCCATGCGGATCCACTTTAGGGAAATCTAAAAAAACCTCAAGTTCTTCTACCAGCTTTTCGGACCGGATGTGTTCTAATTGTTCTGCCACTTCATGAACTTCATCCCAAGAAAAATTTAATTTATCTACTAAAAAAACTTCCCATAAACGATGTTTTCTTACAATAACAGCCGCCGTCCGTTTTCCATTGGGAGTTAATTTTACACCCTGGTACTTTTTATAGTCTACCAGATCTTTTTCAGCTAACTTCTTCAGCATGTCCGTTACAGACGAAGCTTTGGTGTCTAACACATCGGCAATTGCATTTGTAGACACAGCATCCCTCTCATTTTTAGACAAATGAAATATCGTTTTTAAATAATTCTCTTCGGATCTCGTCATCATTACTGAGAAATTTTATCCAAATATACTATTTTTTGATAAATTGAATAAAATTTTTAGTCTTATCTAAATTATTATTTACATTTGCGTAAAATAAATAAAAGGTAAGTGAAAATTTTTATTTTGATTACAGGATTTTTATGTATGATAACTGGCTATACACAAAATTCCCTATATGGTATTATTAAAGATGATACTGATGTAATTCCATTTGCAAATGTATATCTGCAAAATACAGATCTCGGAAGTGCTTCTGATGTAAATGGTTATTATAAAATTGAGAATTTACAGGAAGGAACATACAGGCTTGTGGTTTCATCTGTCGGCTATAAAACATATTTTAAAAACTTTAAAATCAGGCCTGGTGAAAATTTACAAATGAATATTACACTTTCCCCTACTTCAGAAAGTCTGGATGAGGTTGTGGTAACAGGCACTTTAAAACCCGTAAGCCGAATGGAAAGTCCGGTACCGGTTGAGGTGTATAAACCTGCATTCTTTCAAAAAAATCCAACACCAAATGTTTTTGAAGCATTACAAAATGTAAATGGGGTGCGTCCGCAAATTAATTGTAACGTTTGCAATACGGGTGATATTCATATTAACGGACTCGAAGGCCCGTACACCTTGGTTTTAATTGATGGTATGCCTATTGTAAGTGGACTTTCTACTGTCTACGGCCTGTCAGGGATACCTAATTCACTACTGGACCGGATTGAAATTGTAAAAGGCCCTACGTCTTCACTTTATGGTAGTGAAGCTGTGGGAGGTTTAATAAACATCATCACCAAACACCCTGATAATGCCCCCGTATTTTCTGCAGATGTTTATGGCACTACATGGAGTGAATATAATATTGATTTAGGGTTCAAAGCTGTAATTAGTGAAAAAGTTACCTTTTTAACCGGAGCCAATTATTACAATTATAGTCACCCGGTCGATAACAATAATGACAATTTTACGGATGTGACCCTTCAGGATCGGGTTTCACTTTTCCAAAAGTGGAATTTCAGCCGAAAAGAAAACAGGTTATTTTCTGTGGCAGGCAGATTCTTTTATGAAGACAGATGGGGTGGCGAAATGCAATGGAACCCGAGCTTCAGAGGTGGTAATGAAGTTTATGGCGAGAGCATTTATACTTCCCGTTGGGAACTACTGGGCAGTTATCAGCTACCATTTGAAGAAAAGATGTTATTTTCATTTTCGTATACAGACCACGACCAAAATTCGGTTTATGGAGATATTCCCTATCTGGCACAACAGCGTATAGGATTCGGCCAATTAACATGGGATAAAATCTTTAAAAATCATGACCTTTTATTTGGCACTGCCCTGCGTTATCAATTTTATGATGACAATACCACTGCCACCATTGCAGATGGAATAAATGAAGCTGATGAAGTGCTTATTCCGAGTGTATTTGTCCAGGATGAAATAAAACTTTCAGAAAACCACAAACTTTTATTAGGTGTTCGTTATGATTATGACCAACGGCATGGGTCTATTTTTACACCACGGATGGCCTATAAATGGAGTATTACAGACAATGATATTGTAAGGCTGAATGCCGGTACAGGTTTTAGGGTTGTAAATTTATTTACAGAAGAGCATGCGGCCCTTACGGGATCCAGGGAAGTGGTTATTGCAGAAGAACTTGAACCTGAACGTTCCTATAACATCAACCTAAACTATTTAAAAAAAATATACAGTGAAAACGGCACCTTTATAAGTCTTGATGCCTCAGCCTGGTATACCTATTTTACAAATGCCATTTTACCTGATTATGATACAAACCCCAACCAGATCATATATGACAACTTAGATGGCTATGCGGTTACTACAGGTGTAAGTGCAAACCTGGATATGGTATTCCCTAATGGATTGCAGTTCCTGCTCGGGGCCACTTACATGGATGTGTCCAATACTGAAAATGGTGTGAAAACCCGCCAGATACTCACCGAAAGATTTACAGGAACGTGGGCTATAACATACGACTGGAGACAATTAGGCCTGGAAATTGACTATACAGGAAATCTATATGGGCCTATGCGCTTGCCACTCTTGGGTGATTTGGACCCAAGAAAGGAATATTCACCAACATGGAGCATTCAAAACATTCAGTTTACCTACAAAAAGCTTAAAAACTTTGAATTTTACGGAGGTGTAAAGAATTTACTTAACTGGACACCAAACAAGGGGAATCCGTTTATCATTGCCAGGGCGCACGACCCCTTTGATGAAAATGTAGAGTATGACGGTGGTGGAAATGTAATTGCCACAGATGAGAATCCCTACGCACTTACTTTTGACCCTTCGTATGTGTTTGCTCCTAACCAGGGTATACGAGGATTCTTGGGATTACGTTATACTTTATATTAGATAATAAAAAATAATTATATTAGAAGGATGATAAACCTGATTTAAATGAAAAATATTCTTTTTTTACTTTTTATAGTATTGGTTTATTCTTGTAATTCTAAACAAAACAATAATAAAGATGTGAAATTGGAAGTTAAAGAAGAAAACACTGATAATATAGAGATTGAAAAGATTGAGAAACCAAAACCTGTCACTTTTGAAAATATTTCTACTTTAGAAGGCTATGAAGAATATAAACTTGTATCATCGAGTATGGTAGAAGAAAAAAATATTTTGCAGATTTATTTCAAAAAAGACAAGTCATATCTTATTCTGTTAACAGAAAGCCTGGAAAATAATCAAAACAAGATTGTAGATTCTTTACATATAAATCAGCTTGAGGAAAATAAAGCATTCATGTATTATGGTTGTATAAAAAATGATGTTGAAGAAGAAAATATTTTTGCAGTGGTCACAAAAAATTCCGATCCTATGGATTACGCTACAGCAACAACAGCCTGGGGAATTGATCTCGAGAAAAAAAGAATTAAAATTATTGACTTAAATAAAAATATTATTAAATGTGCTGAAGAACAGTATTAATAAAATAATCAAATTCTAATTTATGAAACCCAAATTTTTTTTATTAAGCCTGCTTATATATTCGCTGTCATTTTCACAAGAAATAGATGAAAGTCTCACTTTAAGGCCCGGCGAAGAAAAAGAGTACTTATTTGCTGCCGATGCCAATGATGATATTGATCTCACCTTTGAAAGAACAGATGGAGGTAAGCTTAATATTTCACTTCAGCAATATGAAGGAGAAGAAGTTTTTAAGGAAAAAAAGACAAAGGAATTCTGGACAAAGTTTACCTCAGCCAAGCCAGATGTGTACGTTCTTAATGTAGAAAATCCCAACAAAAAAGAAGCAACCTTCAAAATCAAATTACTAAAAGATTCACATAACAGAGTCCCTGTAAGAGTAGGTTATAAAACAGTAAACGACACTACATACGGTGAAGAAGTGAAACGGATGAAGAAAATTGATGTTTTGGAGACTGAAATACTTCAAAATGAAAAATTCTATCTGAATAGCAGGTCCAATGCATATGTGAAAGGTGGTAAAAACCGTGTTTTCTTTCCCATATACTTTCCTGAGAATACAGTGGAATGGTATTATGTTTTTAGTGCCAGCCGGAATGAAGAGGATATTACCAATACTATTTCATCATTCAGCCTTGCTTCAGAACTTACGGGTATTATAAACGAAAAAGAATCATTGGTAGGATCCGTTAGCAAACTTAGTACACCTCCCGGAGCCGATATTTGCGACATTTATGTGCTGGACCAGGAAAACCTGAAATCATTTTCTGAAAAAGAAGAGTTTGAATACAAAATAGATGCCTCCCGTGAAAATTACAAATCGGGGATCATACAAGTGAAGGAAGATTATGGCAATAAAGTGTATTTAGGCATCAACAATCCGGATAATTTGTACGGCATACATGTAGGTATTGAGGTAGTCGCCGTTGTAAAAACAGAAAAGGAAATAGAAGAAATATACAGGGAACCTTCTGTAACCAGCAGAAGGGTGCCGTATGTGAAATGAGTTTGGTTTAAAACTTGGTTTTAGGATTCTTTTTGGTTGGAAATAGCCGGTATACTTTTACTATACTTTCATCAATTTTATAAACGATAACATATGGAAATCTTTTTACAGGTACTTGCCTGTAATCATTATAAACTATTTTAAAGAGTAAGGGATTTAAAGAGATATAATCTAAGGTTTCTTTAACTTCATTTAGAAATTTATCTGCCAAATAAGGAGAAACTTCGTTATAGTAATCAAAAGAGTCTGCAATGTCGAATTTAGCATCCTCTTCAATTTTAACCAGGTAACTATTGTTCATTCCTGGTTTTTACAAATTTTTCTACTTCTTCCCAGGAAATGAATGAAGATTTACCTTCTTCTTCTTTTTTAGTAGCTCTTTTCAAAGCCTCTTTTTGAGAATTAGAAAGTTTATGGTTTTTCTTTGCGAACCAATCTTCCGGCAGTAAACTAAAAAGCTTAACCTTTTCCGCCAAAGATAATTCTTGAAAAGCTTGTGCCAATTGTTCTACTGTTATGTTTGGTATAGATGCCATATAACAAAGATAATTAATATTTTAAACTCACAAAAAAAGACAAATGCTATAAATAATTAACTAAACCATCCTTCCCATTAAACTTTCACCAAAGTTTTTTAAAATTTTCTTTTGCTCTCCTGCTATACTCAATGTGTCCAGTATTGAAAATGCTTTTAAGGTGTATTTTTCAATTTCATTGAGGGTAATTTCATCTGCCTTTCCGGCAATCATGAATTCTTTAACAGCATCAATTTTGCTCCTGGGATTTGATGGGTTAATCGAATATAAATTGAGGAGCTGTTGCCTATCTTCTTTACTTAAATTATCCAGTGTCTTGAGGTACAAAAAGGTTTTCTTGTTTTCTATAATGTCACCACCTATTTTCTTTCCGAAAGTTTCCTGGTCCCCAAAAATATCCAAATAATCATCTTTTAATTGAAATGCAATCCCTAAGTTCAATCCAAACTGATAAATAGCCTCAGCATCTTCAGTAGAGGCTTCTGCAACTATAGCTCCCATTTTCATAGAAGCCCCAACCAAAACGGCTGTTTTATTGGTGATCATTTTTATGTATTCATCTATTGTTACATTGTCCCGGGTTTCAAAATCAATATCATATTGCTGCCCTTCACATACTTCAATAGCTGTTTTACTAAAAAGTTTTGCCAGCTTCTGAAATATTTCCGGGTTATAATTTTCAAATAACTGGTAGGCGATAATCAGCATCACATCTCCTGAAAGTATCCCGGTATTTAAATTCCATTTCTCATGAACCGTTTGTTGACCTCTTCTAAGAGAAGCATCATCCATAATATCATCATGAACCAATGAAAAATTATGAAAGACCTCAACCGCCAGGGCCGCATCCAGGCTCTTTTTGTAGTCAGTTTCAAATATTTCTGATGCCATCAGTGTTAAAACCGGCCTTAATCTCTTACCTCCTAATCCCAGAATATATACCACAGGATCATAAAGATTTGGTGGGTCCTTAGATACTATCTTTTCTTCAAGATAAGTAATAAAGGCTTCTCTATAAGCTTCTACGTTAAGCATACTCACAATTTTCAGCTAAAATACCACAATTACATTTTTATACCAAGGTTTAAATAAATGTTAAAAAATAATAAAACTTAGGAAACTATTTTTGTTTTTAAAGTTTCCTGACGTAATTTCGCATCCTCATATGAAAGAAAAAATTATACAACAAGCCACTGATTTATTCTTAAGCTTCGGTTTTAAGAGTGTTACTATGGATGATATTGCCGAAAAGCTAGGTATGTCTAAGAAAACCATTTACCAGCATTTTGAAAATAAAACATCCCTGGTAAAGAGTTGCACCTTCTTTATGTTTGACATTATCTCCGGAGGTATTGACTGCATTCGTGAAGAAAGAAAAAATCCGGTTGAAGAACTGTTTGAAATTAAATCCTTTGTACTAAAGCATTTAAAAGATGAGAAATCCTCTCCTCAGTATCAGTTGCAAAAATATTATCCCAGCATTTTTGCGAACTTAAGAAAAAAACAGTACGAAATGATGATGGATTGTGTTGCTGAAAATATCCAGGAAGGAATAAAACAGGGATATTTCAGAGACGACACCAATGTTGAGATCATTTCAAAATTTTATTTCGGTGGAATGATGTATTTAAAAGATACCGAAATTTTTCCTCCCCAAAAATATAGCATGCCCTTGCTAATGGAAACCTACTTAGAATATCATGTACGGGGTATTGCTACTCCTAAAGGAATTGAAATATTAAACAACATAATTAACAAATAAAAATGAAATACATACCAACCGCTATTCTTCTGTTATTTTTAACGGCGGTAAATGCACAACAGTCCTTTTCGCTGGAAGAGGCTATTGATTTTGCTCTGGAAAATAACAGAACGGCCATAAATGCAGAACATGACATTGAAGCCGCAAAAAAACAAAAATGGGAAACCACTGCTATTGGTTTACCCCAAATAGATGCCACAATTGATTATCAGAATTTTCTGAAACAGCCTGTTTCACCAATCCCAGCAGAATTTGTGGGAGGACCGGAAGGCGAGTTTATTGGTGTGGTTTTTAATCCAAAGCAAAGCATGAATGCTGTAGCTACTTTACGCCAGCTTATTTTTGACGGTTCTTATCTGGTAGGGTTACAATCTGCAAAGGTTTTCCTGGAAATCTCTAAAAATGCCAAGGAAAAAACAGATTTGGAAATCAGGAAACAGGTAATCAGCGCCTATGGAAATGTTTTGGTTGCTGAAAAAAGCATTGAAATACTTGAACGCAATATTGATGTTCTAGAAAAGAATGTTTTTGAAACTCAAAAAACTTTCGAAAGTGGACTGGCCGAAGAAGAAAGTGTAGAACAACTTAGAATTACACTGTCAAGCCTAAAAAGCAATTTAAGTAATAGTATCCGGTTGAGGGATGTAGCATACAAGTTATTAAATATGTCGCTGGGACTCGATATTAATGTGCAATTAACCCTTACTGAAGAACTGGATGATTTAACTCTGGAACATATGAAACCGGGGCTGATGGGCACTCCTTTTAGTATTGACAACAACATTGATTATAAAATTGCAAAAAATGACGAAAGATCAAAAGAACTGTTGTTTAAATATGAAAAAACAAAAGCATTACCTACTCTCAATGCTTTTATAAATGGCGGTTATACGGGATTTAGTGAAGAGTTTACATTTGCAGACAGTGAACAGGTATGGTATGGGTCTTCTGTATTCGGAGTTAGCCTAAACATACCTATTTTCAGTTCCTTTGCCAGGTCAGCAAGATCACAACGTGCTAAAATAGACCATGAAAAATCAAAAACCCTGCTCGAGGAAACTGAACAACAAATAGAGCTTCAACTCCAAAATGCAAGAAGTAATTACCAGTTTGTGATTGAGCAATATGAAACAGCAAAACAAAATCTTGCATTGGCAGAACGTATTGAAAATAAGAATCAAATTAAGTTTTCGGAAGGGGTTGCTTCAAGTTTTGAACTGCGTCAGGCACAAACACAATTGTATACCTCACAGCAGGAATATTTACAGGCCATGTTAAACGTAATTAATCAGAAAGCAGAACTGGAAACAATTATTAATCCGACAGAAGTATTAACAACCCTGGATTAAGTTTAACCGTCAAGATAATAGTATAAAAACCAAAATAAATAAGTAAAACCAAATAGCAATGAAAAAATTATATATCATATTGTTATCCTCACTAATGATCATATCATGTGGTGGTGGTAGTGAAGATAAATCCATAGACAGTGTTATAGCCACTGGTGATCTGGATGCAATAAAGCTTAAACGAAATGAACTTGCCACCAGTTATGAGGAGAGGGTTAAGTTACTTGATGAAGCTATTGCTAAACTCGATACCATTGAGAGAGTTTCTTTAATCACCACCATAGAAGCTAAAGATACCCTGTTTAACCATTTTGTAGAACTTCAGGGAAGTGTGGATACCAAGGAGAATATCATTATCAATGCGGAATATTCCGGAACACTGTTAAGTGTATTGGTAAAAGAGGGTCAAAAAGTAAAAAAGGGGCAAATATTGGCAAAAATTAATGATGGAGGCCTGTCTGCTCAACTATCTCAATTACAAGTGCAAGCCGACTTAGCCCAAACTACTTTTGAGCGTCAAAAACGTTTGTGGGATCAAAAAATTGGATCGGAAATTCAATTTTTACAAGCCAAGACCCAATATGAGTCTGTACAAAATTCGGTATCACAACTAAGGAGCCAGTTAGCCAAAACAAATGTAACTGCACCTTTTTCCGGCACTATTGATGAAATTATTACCCAACAAGGCACTAATGTAAGTCCGGGATCACCAATTATGCGAATTGTAAACTTAGACAATATGTATATTGATGTAGAAGTTCCGGAGCGGTATATTTCTGACATACGAGAAGGGACAACAGTAAATATCAATTTCCCTGTACTTCAGGATACTGTGCAATCTAAAGTGGCTCAGGTTAGTAATTATATTAACCCGAGTAACCGGTCCTTTAAGATTCAGGTAGATGTTGATAACCACGACGGACTTGTAAAACCGAACCTTACTGCCAGAGTTAATATTAATGATTATATAAACGAGAAAGCTATTTTAATTCCACAAAACATCATCTCAGAAAATGCAGAAGGTGACCAATATGTGTATGTAGTTCGGGAAAAAGACACGGGAAATTTCGCTGTAGCCAAACGGGTTATTATAAAAACAGGACAAACCCAGGGCGACCTGATTGAAGTATTAGAAGGAATTAATAAAGGTGACGAACTGGTAGAAGAAGGTGCAAGAAGAGTACAGGATAACCAAAAAGTAAAAATCAAAAACCCAGAGTCTAATGGCAGATATTAAGAAAAAAGTTGATAAGGAGTTTGGTTTATCATCATGGGCCATCGATAATAAGACCACAATTTATATTTTGGTTGGAATACTCCTTTTTATGGGCTTATCGGCTTATTTCAGTATGCCCAGGGAAGATTTTCCTGAGATAAAAGAAACTAAAATTTATATAAGCGTCCCATATCCGGGCAATACAGCAGAAGACATTGAAAAGCTTATCGTTGATCCGCTGGAAGACCAATTAAAAAATGTGAGCAACGTAGTTGAGATCGTTTCAACATCACAGGAAGATTATGCTATTATTACCGTTGAGTTTGATGAAAATATCACTGTTGAAGAAGCTAAACAAAGGGTAAAGGATGAAGTGGATACTGAAAAAGCCGGTGAGGATTGGCCCATTTTTAATAATGCTAAAGTAGAACCCAATGTTTTTGACCTGAACTTCTCCGAGGAAACACCCATATTGAACATTAATTTTAAAGGAGATTATCCGGTTGATAAATTAAAAGAATATGCAGAATATCTTCAAGACCGGATAGAAGATCTTTCTGAGATAAAAAAAGCCGATATAAGGGGAGCACAGGAGAAAGAAGTTGAAGTTGCCGTTGATATTTATAAGATGATGGCGGCAAAAATAAGCTTCGACGATGTGCTTAATACCATCAGAAATGGTAATGTTACGATGGCGGCAGGTAATTTAATTACAAGCGGACAAAGAAGGACCATCAGGATTCTGGGCGAAATTGAAAAGCCCTCTGAACTTGAAAATTTTGTAGTAAAGTCAGAAAATGGAGCTACTTATTTAAGGGATATAGCCACTATTCGTTTTAAAGATGAAGATAAAACCACCTATGCCCGGGAATTTGGTGAAAATGTAGTTATGCTGGATGTAAAGAAACGGGCCGGGAAAAATATGATTGATGCGGCTGACCAAATTAAAAAAATCGTAAAAGATGCACAGGCCAATTTTTTTCCGGCAGATCTCGAAGTTAGTATTACAAGTGATTTATCTTCCAAGACCTTAAATCAGGTAAGTGACCTTGTAAACAACATCATTTTCGGTATTTTACTTGTAATTACCGTATTGATGTTCTTTCTAGGTTTTAGAAATGCATTGTTTGTAGGTTTTGCCATTCCGATGTCTATGTTCATGTCTTTTATGATTTTAAATGCTCTTGGGTATACCATGAACACCATGATCCTGTTCGGACTTATTATGGGGCTTGGAATGTTGGTAGATAATGGTATTGTGGTAGTTGAAAATGTTTACAGGCTCATGGAAGAAGAAGGGCTTTCCAGAGTACAGGCTGCAAAAAAAGGTATCGGTGAAATTGCTTATCCAATTATCATATCAACTGCTACTACAGTTGCCGCTTTTATACCTCTGGGCATGTGGCCGGGGATAATGGGGCAGGTTATGAAGTTTTTTCCTATAACTTTATCGGTTGTATTGGGATCCTCCCTTTTTGTGGCAGTGTTTATAAACTCTATGTTGGTATCAGAATTTATGGAAACCGGTGAAAGGGAATTAACCCGTAAACAACTAATAAGATTAAGTATTATTCTTGGAATTCCTGGTTTGCTTATTTTAATTTTTGGTGGGGAAATGAGAGGTTTTGGCACTTTAATGATTTTTACAGCCATTATGTTTTGGGTTTATAAGTATGCCCTTAAAAAATGGGCAAATCGTTTCCAAAGAAAGACGCTTACAAACGTTGAAACCAAATACCGGAACTTTTTACGTTATGCCCTTGAAGGTTGGCGCCCAAGAATGTTTTTTATAGGTACTTTTTCACTGTTAATAATTGTATTTATATTATTCGGGGCCTCGCTCAGAAGTGGCAGGACCAAAGTAGAGTTTTTTCCCGATAATTATCCAAATCAAATCATTGTTTATGTGGAATACCCACAGGGAACCGACATAAAAAAAACTAATGAGATAACGCTGGATATAGAAAAAAGAGTGTATGCAGTTTTAAATGATAAAGAGTATATAGATGATGAAGGGACTAATTTTCTTGTAGAATCTGCTGTCTCACTCGTGGGAGAAGGTGCTTCAAATCCTTATACCGAAGGTGGGTCTACTGCCGAAATGCCCCATCGAAGCAAAATTACAGCGACCATGAGGGAATATAAATACAGGAAAGGTAAAAACAGTGAGGTTTTGCGTCAAAAGGTTCAGGATGCTTTGCATGGAGTATATCCCGGCGTTGCAATTTCAGTAGAAAAAGATCCGGCCGGCCCTCCTGTAGGTTATCCGGTTAATATTGAAATAAAAGGAGATGATTATGATGAGTTAATTGTAACTGCTGAACGGATGCGTGATTATCTTAATGCCAAAAACATCCCCGGTATTGAAGAACTCAAAATTGACGTAAACAAAAGCAAGCCGGCAATGAATGTTGTAGTGGACCGGGAAAAAGCAGGTGAACTGGGAGTAGCTGTAGGCCAGGTTAGTAACCAGTTGAGACGTTCAGTATTTGGAGAAAAAGCCGGAGTTTACAAGGAAGCCGGAGAAGATTATAATATTAATGTGCGGTTCAGGGAAAAGGACAGGTATAATACCAGTGCCTTGTTTAATCAGAATATTATATTCAGGGACCAATCAGACGGGCAGATAAAAGAGATCCCGGTATCGTCCATTATATCGACTCCAAAAAATGCATCTTCTTTTAGTGCCATTAAGCACAGGAACCTAAAAAGAGTGGCTCTATTATATTCAGGTTTATCTCCCGGTTATACAGATGCAGCTGCTGTAGTAGGCCAGATAGAAAGAGAAATGCAGAACTTTGATAAACCAAAAAATGTAGACATCGATTATACAGGACAAATAGAAGAACAGGAAGAACAAATGACTTTTTTGATGGGTGCATTATTTGCCGGCATGGGACTTATCATGCTTATCCTTGTATTTCAGTTTAATTCTATTTCTAAGCCATCAATCATTATGCTTGCAATATTCCTGAGTTTAATAGGAGTTTTTGGCGGACTCATGATTACCGGATGGTCCTTTGTCATTATGATGACCATGATGGGTATCATAGCCCTGGCAGGGATCGTTGTAAACAATGGCGTTATTCTTCTGGATTACACACAATTGCTTATAGACCGTAAAATGGCTGAACTAGGCATGGAAAAGGGTGACTTTTTATCCAGAGAACAAATGAAAGAACTCATTGTAGAGGGTGGCCGGGCCAGGTTAAGGCCTGTACTGCTTACTGCAATAACCACCATTCTCGGGTTAATTCCGCTGGCAATTGGCTTAAACATTGATTTTTACTCATTGTTTACCAACTTCAATCCCAATATTTATATGGGTGGTGATAATGTTATTTTCTGGGGGCCTCTGGCATGGACCGTAATTTTCGGATTGTTTGTGGCTACATTCTTAACATTGATTATTGTACCGTTGCTCTTTTATATAACATATAAAATAAAAGTAAAGGCAAAAGCTTTAAAAGCCAAGTATCTAAACGGTAATAAGAAAGAAAAAATTCAGGAACAGTTAAACTAAACAAACAAAACCCCGGAGTAGAAACTTCGGGGTTTTGCTTTAAATATAACTTATTAATTCAGGGGTTTCAACATTCTATCCCATCTAAATTTATCTTTATAATTGGAGTATAGCACACATTGTACACCCCCTATAATTCTACTTTTGGGAACAAAGCCAAAAAACCTTGAATCCGATGATTGCTTTCTATTATCTCCCATCATAAAAAAATAATCTTGCTTAAAGACATAGGTTTTACGCACATTATTATTAATTAAAAATGAGTCTTCATATTCTTTAATTTCTACTCCTTCGAAATCATTGATAACCTTATTGTAAACGTTATAATTTTGTGAGTTAAGATCAATTTTCATGCCTTTAAAAGGAATTATTAAAGGGCCATAATGGTCGAGGTTCCATTTACTATCTGGAATTTCCGGATATAAGTTTCTTCTTGATAGAGTATCTATTATTTTGGAACTGGACAAACCTAATTTTTCTAATTTATTCATGTCCTGAATAGATAAAGCCACTGCAAGACCAGTATCACTTATTTTCAAGGGCATAGTATCAGTATTTAAGGAATCTAACATTCTTAATAAAAGTTGCTCATCAGTTTTTTTAAACAAATATTCATTTTTGATGAGATTTGTAGGATTATACGAATGATTATTGATGTAAACAACCCCATCCCTTATTTTTATGGTATCTCCACCTTTTGCTATGCTACGTTTCACAATATTGAAAGAATTGTTGAAAGGCATAGTAAACAAAAGTAAATCACCATTTTTAATTTTTGTAATTCCTTGTAATCGTTTATTTTCCCACCATTTAACGTTTGTGGATTCCCTCCAATCTTCATTAAAATAAAATAACAGATTTACCCATGGAATATCAGCAGGTGAAGCTGGTAAATTTGGCCCATATTTCAACTTATTAACTACAATAACATCATTTGGATATAAAGTATTCTCCATAGAAGAACTTGGCACTATGTAGATTTCAAACCAAAATAATTTGACACCTATAGAGATAGTCAGTAAAACAAAAAACAATAAGAATCCTTTAAGTACTTTTTGGAAAAAAGTATTCTTGATATAAGTAATTAAATAATTTATTGTATAGTAAAAAGCAAGAAGTATGGCAATAGCTAGACCCAACCATATTAAACCTATAAGACATAGAATCAATATACATAATAGTGTAATCGATATTTTATTATTTAATATAAATTTTAATTTGTCCTTAATAATTTCAAAATCAATAAACTTCATAGCCATTCTTCTTTAGAATAAATGTTAATAATATAGTATTAATTAACACTCAAAAATAAGCTTAACCTTTTGAACTAAAATATATTAATGGGTAGGTTAATTTTTTCATCGATATTTATATTTAATCTTCCAAGAGACTTAGATATTCAACGGTTCCCTTAATCGTTAATACTTGAGGGGAATTCTCTCCATTATAAAAAACAGTAACAGTTGAATTAAACTTGCCATGTTTAAATGGGTGAATATCAACTTTTATTTCACTATCCTCTTTTGGCATTATCTTATCTTTTTTCCATTCTGGAACGGTACATCCACAACTGGTTTTAATATCACTTATTACTAAAGGTTGATTGCCAGAATTCGAAAATGAAAAGGTTATAGAAGTATTACTATTGACAGTAATTTCGCCAAAATCTACCTCAGTTTTCTCAAACAGTATATGTGTATTTTGATTACTATCAGTACATGAATAAAGAGCTGTATATACTAGAACAAAAAGTATTTCTATTGCAGGGACAATTTTATTTTTAAATATAACCATAAATATCTACTTAAAGTTTATAGGTTACGGAAAACATAACTATTCTTGGTAGTAAAAATGTCTTTTGGTCCGAGACTAAAAAAACATTGAAACTATTTTGGTTTTTGAATTTAACATCAAATAAGTTTTGAGCAGATAATTTAAAATTCCAAGGGCTACTTTCTTTACCATATGATAAAGAAGCATTACTAATACTAAAAGTGTTTGATGTAGCTGTAGATTTATTTTGATAGTTAAAATGAGTATAATCAGAGGAGAAAATAAAACTTTTTAAGAAGTCGTAATCCAATGAGAAAAAGGGTTCATTCGTTATAAAGTTAAAAGTGTTGTCCCCTGAACCATAGTATCCTAAACTTTGTTTAAATCCAACTTCTATGACTGGAAACTTTTTATGCAGGGTCTGGGCGGAAAGCCTATAGGAACCACTAATGTTTTTATACTCTGAAATAGTAGCATTTACTTGTTGGGAAGATCTGGATGAATTTAATCTAGTTGTTATACCATATTTGAGATTATTAGTGCTTTTTTTAACTATTAGTGTGCCGTTTAAATTTTGGTTTGGAACATTGAGTCTAATAGGTGTCAATAGTCTGTCCTGGTTTTCTGTTACGATTGAATTTGTGATGCCATTTATCCGATATGTATAACTGAGTTCAGCCAATATATAAAAGGCTCTTAAAAGACTTGATCTGATATACGTAATACTTGAGTAATGACTTAGTTCATTTTCCAGGTTTTCATTGCCAACATATACTGAATTATAAGACTGTAAATAAAAATTACTAGCTAGATTGGATATATCCGAAAACGAACTCCTCAAACCTGAATCAAATCGAAGAAAACCACCAGAAGAATTGGAACGCCTTCTCATAGAGATCTCTGGTAATAGCACCCATTTATTTCTTTTAATGAAAGTTGCTTGATCAACTGACCATGAATAATTATGGAGGAATAAGCTTGGATGAAACTCAAATTCACCTACTCTGAGGTTATAATATAAACCTGCATATAAATCGTTCCATTTAAAAATTAAGTTATTTCCAAAACCATCGGTGCTAAAATCGTTAACGTTACCATTGCCTAAAAGTTGACTATCATTAGTAACAAATTGATGCGATTTATACTGATTTCCGAAGGTTGTATGCAAAAGGCTGGATTTATTAATTGTCCAATAATGTTTACCTATTATGCTTATGTTGTTTTTTCGAACCTCACGTAGAAGTTCTAATTGAAATATATCGTCGGGTTCAAGTGGAATAATACCTTCAGCTATAGCTCTATTGGTCTGCCAAAAAGTATTTGCGTTGCTTTTGTTATATTCAATATTGGCACTTGATGAAATAGCATTGTTTTTAGATAGTTTTTTATGCCATTCCAAATTTCCATTCATATAAACTTCTTCTGAATCGTTAAAGCTATTGAACGACTGTTCTGTAGTGTTTACATCAGATATAATAGAGGCATCATTGTTGTTATCGGTTCCTTTTACCAATACATCTAATGACCATTGCTCCAATTTATTGGGGTCATATTTGAGCGTCATCTTACCGAGAGCTATATTTCTATTGACTTTACCAGTGTTTATGACATTTTCGATAAAACTACTATCGGGTAAAATATATTCATTGGTTGTCTCCATAAGGCTTTCATTATTGGAGCCAGAATAGATTAAATAACTGGAAAAGTCAATTTTATCGCTTAATGTTTTGGTGAAATTCAACGCACCTATTTTACTCTCGTTCTTCACCACATCTGTAACTTCTATGGCATCAGAAATTGTTTTTTCTTCCCCAATTTCCCTAGCATTGAAAACGGCGGAAGGTCCACCAGTAAAATTTTGGTAGTCTTTAAATGTAAAAACCTTATCATTAGTATTGTTTAATCCTCCAATAAAATTAATATTAAAATCAGGATGATAATAGAACAAATTAGCATGTGTTTTATAAAAATTATCATTTCCATTGCCTGATTCAATATCACCAAAAATGAATTTTTTTTTACCGTCTTTCAACTTAACATTAAGCGCCATATTATCCGTTATAGTCATTCCCTTTAAAAAAGAAATTTCATTGTAATCATCAATAATCTCTACATTCTTAACAGCGTCCGCGGGGATATTGTCTGTTGCTAATTTACTATTGCCCCCAAAAAAGCTTTTATCCTCTACCAGTACGTGAGTAACTTTTTTTCCTTGACTAGTTACTGTACCCTCTTGATCTATCTCAATACCTGGTAATTTTTTTAGTATATCTTTAAGCTTTCGTTCCTCTCCGGTAACGAATTTATCGACTTTATAGATAATTGTATCTTTTTTTATCTCAATAGGCAATTCAAATTCAACAGTGACCTCATCTAATTGCGTTACATCTTCATTTAGTACTATATTTTTTTTAGAATCATTTGAAGGAATATAAGTGAAGTTACTTGTTTTGAAGCCCATCATATTTACAGAAATGGTATACTGCACACCTTTGTATAGTTCCAGAAAATATGCTCCACTACCTTTTGTAGCAGTAAATTGCATAGTCACATCTTTATCAATCGGCTTGGCAATTATAGTTGCATAAGCCAAAGGATTATTTAAACTATCTGTAACGGTGCCACTTAATGAGGCGACCTGGGCATTGACATTATAGCTCAAAATAAAAAAAATAAAAATTGTTCTTTTCATTAATTTTAGAAGTTACCTTCTAATTTTATGTAATTAGTAACCTTATAAATTAATCCTCAGCATTGTTATATAACGGCAGCAAAAAATAAAATTATCCTCTCTAATTTTGCCTTTTGAATTTCCCTAAGTGCGGTTAACTTTCCCCTCATTATCATAAAAATCGATAATTTTGAAAGCGTAAGGTATTTATTTTACAAAATGCAAATTCCTTAATATTAGGAATGTGAGCAACCGATAAATTGAGATCTATTTATTATAGTCACATAAATAATTATTATCAACTTCTGTTTCTTGCATTGTTCAGTTTTTCTATCATTGAGGAATATTTTTCTTCCGTAACTTCCTTCCCTTTAGGTCTTTTTATCTTAATATCTTCTTGTCCATTTAAACTTATCTCAATTGCCTTAAAAGCAATTTGACCTTCATTGTAATTTACTATAAGTTCTAACGTGAGGCCAGGCAATCCGTTAAAATTCTGAATCCCGAAAGACACTGGAATATCTGGTGTATACCAAGCTATTACTGGGCCTACATGAGTCATTCCGAGCGTTTTTTTTGAGCCCATATCGGCTACTGCTTTGTAACAATTATAGTTGCCTATTTTTTTTGTTTCATTTGTAAGAGTCCACTTCACATCTTCCATTGTGACAAGAACTTCTTTAGTGAAAAAATACTGATAAAACTCTTCATCAGTTTCTAGGTTGGAATAATATGTATATTGATACCCACCTAAAAAGCCTGTCTGGTTCATTAATAATCCAAGCCTTCTTATAGTCTCCATATCATGCTCCGATCCGTATAGAGCCTCGCCACCTTTAAATAAAAGCTGAAAATTCATCGGTTCAGAAGCTTCAGCATCTTCTATTTTAGCTTTTCTTTGGATATCGGTTAGGGTAGAATCTGCATTAGTACTTTTTAAGTACTCCTCCAAATTTGACGTAGCCCGATAGGTAATCTTACCCTGAATGTCCTGTGCCATTGTTACCTGAAATAGCACCGTTGTAATTAGTGTTAATAATATTCTCATTTTACTTTTTGTTTTATGGTAGGTTCATAGATTTATGAACCTACCAAAATTAAACATTATAGAATAGATTAGCATCCTCCACCGTACATACATGCTGAAAAATGGCTATAGCTACTTGGATATCTTGCATCACACCTCGCAAAGACAGTTGTACAACCTTCTGCATTTGCTGAGGATAGTCCAATAACAGCGCTTAAAGAAATATCACCTGATTCGTTAACATTATTTGTACTCATAAACATAGTTGCTGCTAAAACTGCAACTCCTAAAATTCCTACTATTTTTTTCATTTTATAAAATTTGAAAGGTTTTCACCTTGGTTAATTAATTTTTTGAAGTTTGAAAGGAATGCTACTTTTGGCACATCTATTTTATTTAACTTAAAAAACAGATAATATCCTACTTGATGAGATATTTCCTCTGGGTCTGTAATAAAGCTAAGTCATAGTTTTACATTTTTAAGGTTAAACAAATTCTAAGTGTTTTGTAATGTTTGATTAATTATAGTTCACTTTTCCAAAAGCTTTGCTTTAGCTACTATCATTTCCATTTCTTCTTTCATTTCCTTAACAGCCCGGGAGGGCACTTTAATGTCTTTTTTCAAAATTTTTTCTGCTATTTCCAATGCTTTGTTATTTTGCCCATTCTGCTCGTACAACTTTGCTAAAAGGTATAAAGGATAAAACCGTACAGGGATCATATTGTGAGCATGCTCATATGCCTGTTCGGCCTCATCATATTTTTTTAAACCCATAAAGGAATCTCCTAAAGAGGTTTCAATAACAGTTGTATTTAAATAACGTTGCGCTTCTTTTAGAATAACAACAGCCTTTTTATTGTGCTCAGCCATAGAAAGAGTTTTTCCATAATTCATTAGAAAATCGCCTTCTTTTTTCAGAACAGGATATGCACTTTCAAATTTTTCAATTGCAATTTTAAAATCACCATATTTATATGCACTTGAAGCACTATTCCAATCGATATAAGCTTGCTTTAACCCATTTGTGTAGCTTGCCCCTTTGATAACGCCAAATAGAATAAATGAAAAAACAGCCAACTTCCCAACCAACAAATGGTTTTTCTTAATTCGTGGAGGTGTAAGTAACAAAATTTTCTCACCATCTAATTGTGCCAATAATGCCAATAGAACAATCAAGATCAGCTTTATTGTTAAAATTTGTGTTGGATAAGAAAAAATTGAAAAAATGGCAATAGCGATTAATCCAGAGAAGGCTATCCTTGACAAAATGAAATGTTCATTGGTTGTTTTAACCCTGAATAAATAATAAACCAATAGCAATAATAGCACTAAACCTATTATACCTTCTTCTGTTATAAATTGAAGGAACTCATTAAAAGCATAATAGCTATTATCGGATACCAAAGCTTCTGTAGTTTCTCCTTTCTCACGAAAAAAATCAGCTTGATAATTCATGTAATGAGCCTTGAATCTGTCAAAGCCAACTCCATTGATTGGATTGTCCTTAATAATGCTTGTTGTTACTCTCCAGATAAATAATCGTCCATCGGAAGAACTCTTTTTTAAATTATAAAAACTAAATAATAATGTAATAAGTATTACAATTAAGAGGGTTTTTAATCCAATTACTTTAGCAGAAGACATTTTAGAAAATCTACTACTTAAAAATCGATACCGGAGTTCTAATAAAAAAATACTGCTAATAATTACTGACAACCATGCTGCTCTAGATTGTGTGACCGGAAGTATCAGCGCAATTGAAATCATACAGATAACCGGGAGATATTCCAAAACAAAATGAATCCCTTTGTATAAAGGTTTTATATGTTTAGAAAAATGCAATTGTAAATTGGATATTAATTCCGCTTTGAACAAATACACTCCAAGTGCAATAGGCCAGATAGCAGCCAAAACCCAAGCATAAGGACCTGGATTGAAATAACTACCTGTCATTTTAAACCCCGGATGATTGGAAGAAACATATCCAAGCAACTGCAAACCACCATCAATAGATTGAACGATACCAGAAAAGACAACAGCTATTAAGAACCATATAAGACTTTTAACATTTAAATTTCTAAGAATCAGGTAGAAGATGCTCAAAAACAATAATTCATTGAACCGAATTGAAAAGCTGTATTCAGACTGAAAATAATATCTGTTCAATATAATATACCCTAAGAGAGAGAGAAGCACAATATCAATTTTAGAAAGAACTACTTTAAAACGGGTTTGAAAGATAAAATATAGGCCAAATGGCGCTAAGAGGAATAGAATACTATAGGAAAAAAAAAGAAACTTGCTACTTATAGTAGATTCTGAATAATCACTAAGGTTAACTTGAGGCAGCGTGATCAAAACAATGCAAATCACTATTGATATGAATACTGAAATAATTTTAGTAAAAGTCATCAATTATAATTTCGGAGATCACTATATTACTATAACATTCAGTACTTGTATTACTTTTCATGTAACTATAAATCTCTTTTGTTTGGAATCTCAATTAATTATAATTTTTAAAATTACTGTTTTTTTATTTTCTTACAAAATTTATGTTAATTTTTTTTGTTTTTAACCGATTTAGTATCTATAACACATGAAAATGTACTTTTCTGATTAACTAGTTACTTAATCTCTATTATTTCTCCAGATAGGTTATCTAAGACTTCTTCTAAAATTATTGCTGACAATATGAGCGAAAATTACAGTACATTAGTAATATGAAAAAATGTATAAAATTTAAGGATAATATGTGTAAATTAAAGTGAATTCGATTTAAGCCACTAATTTATATGTAGCCTTATTTGGAGTATAGTAGAAAGTCTGCGATAATTTTAGTTATATATTGGAATATAGTACTGATGCGTTAATTTTTAGTTGTTAAATAAGTCCAGTTGTTCTTTGTCGT
>CALGUD010000114.1 GCA_937901915.1 uncultured Flavobacteriaceae bacterium | reverse complement strand
TATGGTATGGCAGTCAGAAGTTTTAGTATCGACTAATTTCTTTTAAAAAAGCAGCGAACTCTTTTGTCATACGAGTTCCCTGTGCTACCAAATTCCAGTCTCTTTGCACTATTGCGTTAGTGTCCTTATCAAGCCAACGGCGTCGCTTAACGTGAAGGTATACAGACTTTCCACGTAATGGGAAGTCTTGGACGACAATCTCTTTATGAAAACCATGGGCTATTAAAATGCGATGTTTTTCTTCTTTAGGGATATCTTTTTTTTCTTCAAAATACAAATGAAGCGTTTCTACTTCCGTTTTATGGGAAACTAAGTCAAAGTGTGTTACTAACAATTCAGGTAATATAAACTGTAATAAATCTAATGATAATTCCAATGCTGAGTATTTTTCCGCAAAGATCTCATTCTATTTTCAATTCACCCACAACTTTTGCGCTTGATCCCTTTTTTTGCATGTATAATTACTTTGTTTTTAGTTTATTGAATTTCTTCATGACCAAAGTAGATTTGTATTGGCATCTGGTCAAAAATTAGAAATTAATAAGTTCAGGTTGGCTGGAAATAGCATTGGTGTACCGGTTATCGTCAACGGGGCAAAGCTTTCATTTAAATCAGATTTCGGGGTAATTATACGATATTGTTTAATTGTACCAAAAAATGTCTCTTTTAAAAATTAAAAATGTTAGACTTGCAAATCTAAAGGAATAGGGTTTGAACAAAGATAAATAAAGGCGAACTAAAGGAAAATACTGTTTGTTTAGCTTTGAACGAGGTACGATAAATAAAAAAACTCCATAAACTTGATTATGGAGTTTTAATATATGTTACTAATTTATTCTAGTCCGGATTTATTAATTACTACTTTCACTTCCATCCAGGATTTTTCCTTTTATTTTGAGACCTACAGTTGGTGTATCAGCATTAGAAACTACGGTTATAGTCTTTCTGATAGGCCCTATGCGGTTTGTGTCATATTTCACTTCAATCTCGCCAGTTTCACCAGGAAGTACCGGGTCTTCAGGTTTTTTAGGTATAGTACAACCACAACTGGAATGCACTTTAGATATGACTAAAGGGGCATTACCTGTGTTAGTGAATTGAAAAACGCGTATACCATTGCTTCCTTTTTCAATTTCGCCATAATCTATTTCGGTCGCCTTAAATTCAATTTTAGCTGACTTATCCTGTGCATTAACAGAGAAAGCTAACATTGCGATAAATAAAAGTAGTACAAATTTTTTCATGATATTAAAATTTAGGTGTTTGTAAAAATACAGCCTTTTAGCTTTACTGCAAAATAAAAATTGTTTTTATAATCTTACAGATATAGCTACTTTTGCAAATCTATAATACAAAAAGTGTTCCAAACAACGAAGCAAATGTGAGAAAAAAACTGCATACACACAAGTTAAAAAGGTTTTTTTCAATACTGTAAATTTATAAAAGGATTAGAATACAATGAATATCCCATCAAAATACGAAGCAGATTTAGTAGAAGATAAATGGTATGACTACTGGATGAAGAATAATTATTTTCATTCAGAACCCGATGAAAGAGAGCCTTACACCATAGTAATTCCTCCTCCGAATGTGACCGGGGTTTTGCATATGGGACATATGTTAAACAATACCATTCAGGATGTTTTAATACGTAGGGCACGTTTAAAAGGAATGAATGCATGCTGGGTACCAGGTACAGATCATGCATCAATTGCCACTGAAGCTAAAGTGGTAGCCAAACTTAAAGAAGCCGGTATTAATAAATCTGACCTAACCAGAGATGAGTTCCTTTCCCATGCATGGGAATGGACACATAAGCATGGTGGCATTATTTTGGAACAATTAAAAAAGCTTGGTTGTTCATGCGACTGGGAACGCACAAAGTTTACGATGGATGACGATATGTCGGCTTCTGTTGTTAAAGTTTTTGTTGATCTTTTTAACAAAGGTTATATATATCGTGGATACCGGATGGTTAACTGGGATCCGGAAGCAAAGACCACCTTGTCTGATGAAGAAGTGAATCATGAAGAAAAACAAGGACTTTTGTATTATCTCACATATCCAATTGTGGATAGTGATGAAAAAGTGATTATAGCAACTACCCGCCCTGAGACTATATTAGGCGATACTGCTATTTGTATTAATCCCAATGATGAGCGTTATAGCCAATTAAAAGGAAAAAAAGCCATAGTTCCACTTTGCAACCGAGTTATTCCCATTATTGAAGATGAATATGTGGACCCGGAGTTTGGTACCGGTTGTTTAAAAGTTACACCAGCCCATGATATTAATGATAAAGAACTGGGTGATAGGCATAATCTTGAAATTATTGATATTTTTAATGATGATGCTACGCTGAATGCATATGGTTTACAATATGAGGGTAAAGACCGTTTTACTGTGCGTAAAGAAATTGTACGGGAATTGGAAGAAAAAGGTTTTTTAATTAAAACAGAAACACATCTTCATAAAGTAGGTACTTCAGAGCGCACAGGAGCAGTTATAGAACCTAGACTTTCTGATCAGTGGTTTTTAAAAATGAAGGAACTGTCAAAGCCGGCATTAGATGCAGTTTTGAACCATGATATTAATCTTGTACCGGATAAGTTCGTAAATACTTACAAACACTGGATGGAGAATGTACGCGACTGGAATATTTCACGTCAGTTATGGTGGGGACATCAGATACCTGCTTATTATTATGGGAATGGTAATGATGATTTTGTGGTTGCTGAAAGTAGGGCAGAAGCACTTGTGTCAGCCCGGGAAAAATCAGGCAACTCTGATTTAAAAGATGCTGATCTAACACAGGATGTTGATGCACTGGATACCTGGTTTTCATCATGGCTTTGGCCAATAAGTGTTTTTGGAGGTATTCTTGAACCGGATAACAAAGAAGTAAATTATTACTACCCTACAAATGATTTGGTTACTGCACCGGAAATATTGTTTTTTTGGGTAGCACGGATGATTATTGCCGGATACGAATACAGAGGTGATAAACCTTTTAAAAATGTATATCTCACCGGGATTGTTAGGGATAAACTCCGTCGAAAAATGTCTAAATCTCTGGGAAATTCACCAGATCCGTTAGATTTAATTAAAAAATATGGGGCCGATGGAGTGAGGGTAGGGATGTTATTGAGTTCACCTGCAGGAAATGACCTTATGTTTGATGAAGACCTTTGCAAACAGGGAGGTGCTTTTGCCAATAAAATATGGAATGCTTTTCGTTTGGTAAAAGGATGGGAGATATCTGAGAAAATTGAACAACCTGAAACCGCTAAAATAGCTGGTGAATGGTATGAATCGAAGTTTCAACAGGTATTATCAGAAATTGAAGATCATTATGAAAAATACCGGATTTCTGATGCCTTGATGTCTACCTATAAACTGGTTTGGGATGATTTTTGTTCATGGTTATTGGAAATGGTTAAACCTGCCTATCAGCAGCCAATAGATGCAAAAACCTATACTTTGGTCATTTCAATTTTTGAAAATAACTTAAAACTTCTTCATCCATTTATGCCTTTTCTTACAGAAGAGATTTGGCACCATATAGAAGAACGCCCAACTAATAAAGCATTAATTATTGCTGAATGGCCGGAATTTAAAGAAGTAAACCCCACTATACTTAATGAATTTGATTTTGCAGCAGAAGTTATTTCAGGGATACGGACAATTAGGAAAGAAAAAAACATTCCTAACAAAGAGGCACTAAATCTTTCTGTTATTAATAATGATAAGGTGGCCGATATTTTTGACTGCGTAATAAAAAAGTTAGGAAATATAGAAAACATATCTTATGTAAACGATAAAGCTGAAGGATCCATGTCTTTCAGAGTAAAATCAAATGAATATTTTATTCCGGTTGAAGGTACCATTGATGTGGATGCTGAAATCACAAAACTTGAAGCTGAATTAAAATATACTGAAGGTTTTTTGCAATCAGTTCGGAAGAAACTATCCAACGAACGTTTTGTAAATAGTGCTCCTGAGCAGGTAGTAGCTATTGAAAAGAAAAAAGAGGCCGATGCTTTGGCCAAAATTGAAACTATAAAAGAGAGTTTGAGGGGATTAAAGTAGTATAGTTTGATTTAGTAATACACTTTTTTAATTAGGTGGGTGGTAAAATTTTGGAGATAACTAACCTTGTTCGTCTGTAAAGCCACCAAAATTTGTTTTAAAATAATTATTTACAAGTCTTATATAGCCTTTTTTGGCTTCCTGTTCGGACAGTTCTTTGGCCTGGAACAGTGCATTAGCTTTAAATGCATTAATTATTGGTTTCTTACTCCGTGGGGGTTCATTATTTTGAGTTGCTTTTTTATAATGTGCATACAGGTTTAAGAGGTAATCTGCAGGTAATGGCTCTGTATAGCTATTAACAACCTCAACTGCCTTTACAAATAATTTATCTAATTCTTCACTAGTCATTTATGCGGGCTATTATATCAATACCACCTTTAACCTTTTGATGTAACTTTACATTAATCTTTGTATCCAAAGGTAGAAAAACATCTACTCTTGACCCAAATTTTATAAAACCGGCATCAGTACCCTGAACTACCTCCATGTCTATCTTTGCGTAATTTACAATCCGCTTTGCTAGAGCTCCGGCAATTTGTCTGTATAAAACTTCTCCATAGGTTTCATTTTCGATCACTACCGTTGTCCGTTCATTTTCTTCAGATGCTTTAGGATGCCATGCAACCAGGTATTTTCCGGGATGGTATTTACTGAATTTAATTATACCGCTAAGAGGATACCGTGTTACATGCACATTTATAGGAGACATGAATATAGAAATCTGGATACGCTTATCTTTAAAATACTCTTTTTCAAAAACTTCTTCTATAACAACTACTTTGCCGTCTACAGGGGCAATAATAGTATTATCATCTACTCCTGTTATACGTTTTGGGTTTCTAAAAAACTGAAGAATCAAAACAAGTAAAACCAGCGCAGTTACCTGCAATAAGATCCTGATCCAACTTACAGGGATAAAGTAATCTGCAATTATGACAATGGCAGCTGTAATAATAAAAAAGATGACAATGATCTTATATCCTTCTTTATGAAACATAATTAAATATTTGGACTGTTAAATACGCAAAGGGGGCGGCAAAAATAAGGCTGTCAAGTCTATCCAGTAACCCACCATGGCCGGGTAGAATAGCACCGCTGTCTTTTACACCTGCCTGTCTTTTAAATTTTGACTCTATTAAATCTCCTAAACTACCTGTTATAACCACTACAAAAGCTAAAATAAGCCATTGAAAATCATTTAAATCGTTATTATATTGGGAAAGTATGTATGCCGCAACCATTGAAAAAACTAACCCCCCAATGAACCCCTCCACAGTTTTTTTGGGAGAAATTTTTTCATAAAGCTTGGTTTTGCCAATACTTTTACCCACCACATAAGCAAATGAATCATTTATCCATATTAGTAAAAAAATACCGATAATTAAAAATTTAGCAAAATAAGTTTCCTGATAGGGTATCATAGTAAGAAAAATAACGCCTCCACCTACATAAAAAAGGGAAATAAATATTTTCCGTGCATTGGTGTCTCTTTTAATACCGTCTTTGAACAAATTTACAATAAGATATAGATCTACTGTTAGTGTAATAAATAATAGAACGGCAGTTATTGTTTTTATCATTTCCGGTGCTAAATCGGCCAATAAGTAAATGTAAACCCACCACAAAGCCAAAAATGCAATAAAAATGTAGTAGCCGCTAAGCTTTATTATTTTTTTTAACTCATATATACAAATGAGTCCAAATACTAGAAATAAAAAATCAAAGGTATCTGTACTTAAAAAAACTGCTGATAGCAGTAAGAACACATATAAAATTCCGGTAATAGATCGCTTGAAAAATTCTTTCACACACTTAAAATTTTATACTCGCCTGATATATTATTAGATTATTGATACTCGTTTTATTTTATAAATCTTCAAGAAGCAATAGATACAAATTTTTTGAACTGGTTCCGTAAGACAGGAAGTCTTTTTCTTCCAGCACATTAAAATGTTTAATTGTTGTAATATTAGACGGGATTTTACTTCTGTTTTTACTTTTTATACCTCTTAAGCCTTCACCAATGGTATTCACTAACTGACTTGTTTTGGCAAAAACTATAAGACTGTCGGGCAAACTTTGTAACTTTTCTTCTTTTATTTGGTTGGAAGATATAAGGATAGCCCCATTATCGGCAACTAAATTTTCGCAAGTTGACAGGAAAAAAACACAATCTGTAACACGGGTAGAAAACTCGAGTTCAAATTCATTGAAAGTTTCCTGAAGGTCGGGATCAAAACACCCCGCTTTCTGTCCATACCATTCATTTTCTTCCAGAATACTGCCGAAACATTCTTTAACTTCTTTAATGGATTCACAATAAAGAAATTTACCTCCGTTACGTTTAAAGTTTATTGTAAATTTTTCATCAATGGGTAATTTGATGTCAGGCATAAATTTTCCACGTTGTTCCTTTTTACCGGAAACATCGCTTTTTATACCGAAAATTTTTTTAAATAAACTCATTTATATCTTCAGGGGCTATTAATATTTGCTTTCCTATCTGTAAATTTATTAAAAAACGATCAGTATATGAGTTTTTTAATAACATTTATAGTTTAGGGGAACCAGGCTGTAATGTATCTTTTTCATAAGGTCTTTTCCCAAATATTCTTTCAAGATCATCTTTAAAAATAACCTCTTTTTCCAAAAGGCGTTCAGCCAATTCAGTAAGTTTATCCTTGTTCTCATTAAGGATATCTATTGCTCTTGCGTACTGTTTTTCAATAATGGCAGAGATTTCTTTATCTATAGTCCTCGCAGTTTCTTCACTATATGGTTTAGAAAAATTATAATCATTCTGACCCGAAGAGTCATAATATGTGATGTTTCCAATTTTGCTGTTTAAACCATATATGGTTACCATTGCCCGAGCCTGTTTAGTTATTTTTTCCAGGTCATTTAAAGCACCTGTTGATATTTTTCCGAAAATCACCTGCTCTGCTGCTCTTCCTCCAAGCGTGGCGCACATTTCATCTGCCATTTGTTCTTCCCGAACTATCAATCTTTCTTCAGGTAAGTACCAGGCAGCGCCAAGACTTTGTCCTCTGGGTACAATTGTAACTTTTACCAGTGGAGCAGCATGTTCTAACATCCAGCTTACAGTAGCATGGCCAGCTTCATGAAAAGCGATGGTTTTCTTTTCAGTAAGGGTTACAATTTTATTTTTCTTTTCCAATCCGCCTACAATTCTGTCAACTGCATCTAAAAAGTCTTGTTTATCTACTGCCTTTTTACCATTTCTCGCAGCTATTAAAGCGGCTTCATTACAAACATTTGCAATGTCAGCACCTGAAAACCCCGGAGTCTGTTTTGCTAAAAACTCCATATCCAGTGCTTCTGAGGTTTTAATTGGCCTTAAATGCACTTCAAATATTTCTTTACGTTCCCTGACATCAGGAAGGTCTACAAAAATCTGCCTGTCAAAACGGCCGGCACGCATCAAAGCCTTGTCTAATATGTCTGCACGGTTTGTAGCGGCCAGTACAATTACATTTGTATTGGTTCCAAAACCATCCATTTCTGTTAGCAGTTGATTTAACGTATTTTCACGTTCATCATTACTGCCCGTAAAGTTATTTTTTCCCCTTGCGCGTCCAATTGCATCAATTTCATCAATAAAGATGATAGAAGGTGATTTATCTTTTGCCTGTTTAAACAAGTCACGCACCCGTGATGCACCTACACCCACAAACATTTCAACAAAATCCGAACCTGAAAGAGAAAAGAAAGGGACTTTCGCTTCACCTGCAACAGCTTTTGCAAGTAATGTTTTACCTGTACCCGGTGAACCAATTAAAAGGGCCCCTTTAGGTATTTTACCACCCAGTGAGGTATATTTATCCGGATGTTTAAGAAAATCAACAATTTCCTGTACCTCCTCTTTAGCACCTTCTAATCCTGCAACATCTTTAAAAGATACTTTTATATCTGTTTTTTCATCAAATAAGCGAGCTTTGGATTTACCTATATTAAAGATCTGGCCGCCACCGCCACCGGCACCACCGCCAGAAATTCTCCGCATCAGGAAGATCCATATAGCAATGATGAGTACAAACGGCAGTAAATTAATGAGTAAATCACCAAAAAGGCTGGATTCTTGCTCAAATTCTACTGAAGTATCCAGGTTATTGGTTTCAATAGTTGTGCTTACTTCATTTTCAAAATTCTGAAGGTCGCCAAACTTTAATTTATACTGTGGAACTTCTGAAGATGTTGATAAAAAAGATTTTGTCTCTGCTGTTTTATGAATATCTTTTGCTTTAGCTTCTTCAGTAAGAAAAACTTTAGCTTGCCGTGTGTTTGTTATTATTTGAATTTTACTAACATCGCCATCCTTCAGGTAATTTTGAAGTTCTGAAGGTGTAATATTAGGCGAGTTCTGCCAACTGTTGTCACCTGAAAACAGTTGAATGCCTATGATAAACAATAAAATTATTGCGTAAATCCAATACGAACTAAATTTAGGTTTTTTAGTATTTGGGTTATTATCTTTATTCATTAAATTTTTCCTTTCTTAAAAATTAATTAGTTTCTGCTATTGTTGTGACTACTGCATCCCCCCACAATCCTTCAATGTCATAGTATTCACGTATGTGTTTCTGAAATACATGCACAACGACGTTAACATAATCCATTAACACCCATTCGGCATTTTCAGTTCCTTCTACGTGCCATGGTTTATCCTTGATTTCCCTGCTGACAATTTTCTGGATTGAATTGACTATGGCATTAACCTGTGTGTTGGAGGTACCATTACAGATTATAAAGTATTCACAAACAGTATTTTCAATATCTCTTAAATCTAAAATATTTATATCCTTTCCTTTAACTTCTTCAATCCCTTTTAAGATAAATGTTATTAACTGATCTGTGCTACTTTTCGTTTTTGCCATTAAATTTATTTATTTTACGCAAAGTTATTATTTTTTTGTTTTTATATTAATTAAATTAAGACAAGTTTATACAATATTACGTACTATTTTTTTATGAATTTAATCAAACTTAATGCCATTGATTCCACTAATTCATATTTGAAAGGGTTAAGTGCAAAAAATGAGGTTCCCGATTGCACCATTGTGATGGCCGATTATCAAACGAAGGGTAGGGGGCAAATGGGGACAAATTGGGTATCGGAAGAAGGTAAAAACCTTATGTTTAGCTTATTTAAGAAGATTGAGTGCCTGCATAGCGATGAACAATTTTATATAAGCATTGCTACTTCTTTAGCTATTTTTAAGGCATTAAAACAATTTCAGATTCCTGAATTAAAAATAAAATGGCCAAACGACATTTTGTCAGCAAACCAAAAAATATGTGGAATATTGATTGAAACTATTATAAAAAGCAATAAAATAAAGGCAGCTATAATTGGAGTAGGGCTCAATGTGAACCAAACGAATTTCCCCGGAGTTATTAATGCTTCTTCCCTCAAACAAATTACCGGAATTCTATTTGATCGTGATGAAATTTTAAACCGAATAATCTCACAAATAGAAACTCATGTTAACCTTGTCTGTAAAGGAAAATTTCGCGAATTGAGGAGTGAATACGAGCAGTACCTATTCCGAAAAGATAAGCCATCTACCTTTAAAAACCCTGAAGGAGAACTCTTTATGGGTTATATTAAAGGTATTACCAATAAAGGCTTACTAAACGTTATGTTAGAAGATAATGCGGTAAAAGAGTTTGACCTGAAAGAAATTAAGCTGTTATACTAAATTTTAGACATGTTACCGGACAAGGCATTGATAAAATTGGTGATAGGCCCTTTAATCATCATAGCCATCATAGGATTAAAGTCCCCTTCAAAGTTGAACTGAACCTCACTACTACTATCGTCTTTCTTGTCTATTTTTATAATGAGTTTAAATGGAAATTTATTGTCTGGAGAACCCACAATAATTGTGTCATTAGGAATAGCTTCCTTTAGTTGCATCCCGATTTCGGGCATACCTTTCAATGAAAAAAGAAATTTATCTTCTCCCAGATATTCAAATTTATCAGTATTTTCGGGCATTATCACACCAAAGTTTTTAACATCTTTTAAAAAATTAAAAACTTCATCAGGAGATTTATTAACGGTTGTTTTCGGACTTTCAATATTCATGTTAAAATTTTAAGGTTTCCATTTTTCAGGGTCCAGGCGCCATCTCTTGAGGGTGTTAACTTCATCGGTACTTATATAATGGGTTTCTACGGCCTGTTCTATTAAATGATCGTAATCACAAAGTGTGTGTAAATCTACTTCATGTTTTTCAAAGTTTTGTTCAGCAATATCAAAGCCATAGGAGAAAATAGCGATCATTCCCTTTACCTTGGCCCCATATTCTGTTAAGGCTTCTACTGCATTTAAACTACTTTTCCCGGTACTTATTAGGTCTTCTACTACTAATACATTCTGGTTTTTTTCTAAAAATCCTTCAATTTGGTTTCCTATACCATGTTTTTTAGGCTCAGGCCTTACATATACAAATGGTAAACCCATTTGTTCTGCCACCAACATACCGATTCCAATAGCCCCTGTGGCCACGCCTGCAATGACATCCGGCTTTCCATAAAGTTTTTCAACCTGTCTGGCAATACTCTGCCTGATGAAGTTTCTTATAGGTGGAAATGAAAGAATTATCCTATTATCACAATAAATAGGGGATTTCCATCCTGATGCCCATGTAAAAGGATTTTTTGTATTCAACTTTATTGCATTAATTTGCAGTAAAAGTTCGGCTGTTTTTTTAGCGACGTCTTTATCTAGAACCATGGCACAAATGTATGAAGTTTTTGTAAACAAACATTCTATAATTTTAACTAATAAACCAATTATGGATGGAAAAACTTTGTCTTTTCCATTAAAAGCTGTTAAGATCACAAAGGTTTTAGACCAAATGTATAAGGAAACACTTAACGATGTTTGTTTATATCACCCCAAGGAGGAAAAACTTTTAAGAATCTTTGCAAAACAGGTCCCGATTGTCCGCGCCGGTGGTGGTTTAGTGAAAAATGAAAAAGGGGAAATTTTATTTATATACCGAAACGGCAAATGGGATTTACCCAAAGGTAAGCTGGATAAAGGAGAAACGATAGAAGAGGCTGCTTTGAGGGAAGTTGAAGAAGAAACAGGGGTAAAGGGGCTTAAATTAGGAGAATTACTGGCTCTCACATACCATGTTTATAAAAGAAATGGTAAATATAAACTGAAAGAAACCCATTGGTATCTCATGAGTACAAACTACGATGGTGAATTGGTAGGACAATGTGATGAAGGCATTGAAAAAGTAGCCTGGAAAAAGGATGCTAAAATTATTAAAGCGTTAAAAAATTCTTACGCTAATATTAAATCCCTACTTGAAAAATATTCTTGATTTTTCTTAAAAAAATCTCAATTTAGGGTTTAATTTTATCTATAACCGCGGGTTGCCCAAAAAGAAGTGGATTTACCCGCGGTTTTATTTTTTATATATTTTAGTAAAATATTAATTTACTTCAATTTCTTCCATGGTTGGATGAATATCCATTTTCTTTTTATTTCCAAATTTATAGGAAACATTAAAATTGATCAGATAATCGGCAAAAGCTGCATCACCCTGTCGGAACACCCCGGTTTCCCTGGTACGTTCTTTATCTTCATAGCTTTGGATCCTATCCCTTAGAACGGCGACAGGAACATTTAGGCTCATAGTTAAGTTATTTATGCTGTAATTAACCCCCGGGTCAATAGATACTGCATATCCCGGTCTTCTATATCCGGCACTGCTTCCCAGTAAATCTGTAGCTGGCACACCTTCTATCCGGCCACCCAGGTAAAAGCTAAGCCCATGTACGTTTGGCATATATAAAGCACCCACAAGAGCAGCATATTGATCAGGTACTGAAAATTCACTACCACCTCCACGGGTAAGGACACCGTTTGTTTCCATTGGATTGAACAGGTAATATAAAGTAGTAGTTAGCATAAAGCTGTCAGAGAGCGCATGGAAACCTTGAAAATCTAAATTAAAACCTAAACCACCATCGCCCGGCTGTATGGATTGATCCACAACACTATATCTTGTTTGATTCCTGTTAGGACCCTGGTTATAGAATGTATCCATGTATTCATAATCACCGGTTGGTAATTTTATTCCAACACCAATTGCGTAATTAAATGTTTTGGTACCTGGTTTAATAAGCCAGTAACCGGCACCTATACGTAAATCGCCCAATCCGCTGGACCTGGTGTTATGCCTTTCTCCGAGTCCGTTTGGAGGGTTGCCCCCATGTTCGTACATAGAAGAACGGACGTGCGAAACAAAAGGAACCGTAAGGGTGGCATATAATCGGTTTGTTATTCCATAGTTAAATGTGAAGTCAAGGAAGTAAGCATCATTGATAACCTCGGTCCCTTCTTCAACCCTGTGAGTTTCTTCTTCAGAACCCCTGAAGTGCCTGAATGATTGAAAATACCTGAAATTTGACCCTACTAAAAAGTCACCTTCGCTTAAAGCAGCACCACTGCCTATATTTCCGCTACTTGAAGAGAAACCACGTATAGCCACACAACCCTGTGCATTTAATTGAGAGAATCCGAAAAAAAGGCATAAAATACCTATGGAAGCTAAGCTTCTTAAAAAATTACTGTTCATTTTTTGATTGATTAGTTAAATAATTTGTTATCTTAATAGTGTGATGGTTTTTCCTCTATTCTGTTGATTTTTAATTTTGTTATCTAAAGGGTATATATAAAGCAAAGCACATATAATTACTATATTTTTCATAATATATTGTCCCAATAATGTTAAAGCAAACGGAGTGTCCGAAAAAGATGTTTCGGGGAAAAATAGCATTGGAACAAAAGTCATTATAAGGTGAATTATAGCTGCAATCACGACTTTTTTTAATTGATAATTCAGAATGAGCAGGAAGCCAATTGAAACTTCTAAAAGAGCAAGTATTAAAATGCTTAATTTTTCCGGGATGAAACCAAATGTTATAAATGATATAGTCTCTTTTGCCAATGAGTCGGCCGGACTTACTTCCGGGAAAAATTTTAATACACCAAACCACAGGTAAATAATTCCTATACTTATGGTCAGAAGCCTGTTTCTATTTATCCTTGAAATGATGCGAGTCATTTTTTGCTTTTTTGAAATAATCCCCCTCTTAAGTCTACAAAGAGGGAGACTATAACAACCCTAATAAATATTAATTTGTCTGTGCTGTTGTTTTGTTTACTTCGCCTATAAGTTCCAGATATCTTTGGTAGTTATGACGGGCTATTTTTCTACCTAACTCCAGGCCTTCTATATTATCAGCCTGAATATGGTAACCTCCCATAACACGTGAAATACCCGCCATATTTGCGGTTTCAGTGAATGTTGGGAACTTAAGTATTACCGGATCACCTAAGTTATCAGGCTCTGTCATTGCCCCAGGTATTAACTCAACCTGTTCTCCAAATTCATCAGAACCTTTAAACAATTTTAATGCTTCGGCACAACCACCACTTATTGTACTATGTCCTGATACGTAGCCCGGAAAAGGAGGGCATAAAAATGTATCGGGAGAATAAGGGCGCCATTCCTGGCCTTTCATTTCTGTCATACCAGCTTCTGGGCCACCCCATGCTTTAATTACCTGGTCCTGGTAATATTTATGTACAAGGGCATAAGGACGTGCATAATCATAATGCATTTTAGAATCCCAACATGCTATAAAACCATCCATTGCAACAGATTCGACAAGGAAAAACATTTTAATATCTTGATCGAGGGTATGATTGTCTCTTCTGGAAACATCTTGCGAAAATTTTAACCAGTGACCGGCTTGTTGTACCGATTTTGGGCCATCTCGCATAAACTCAACCAATGCTTTGTTTTCTGGAGTTAGATTTGCTTGCATCTCAACTACTTCTTTTACTTCTTTTTCCAATTGTTCTGAACCAACCATTGGAGGTGGACCCGGACGAAACTGATCTGAAGAAGATAATAAAAGTGGTTCAACTTTTTGCCAATAAGGTGTTGCGCAACCCGGAGCAAATTTGCCTCCTTTTCCATCAGAAAAATATTTTGGTTGCCATTTATTTAAATCTACAATTTCACCATCTACAGTATTTACAGGTTTGTAAGCTGTATAATCTGAATAGGGTTTTCCATTAGAGCCTTCAACATTCCCGTATTGATTTGATCCGTCATTTCTACGGCTATCAATTACTGTTTTTGCTGCCAGATTACCAATTCCTTCAGGCGTGGTGGGATCTAAAGAAGTATTATCAGGATCTAAACCCAGTTCTTTCATTTTATTTCTGAACATAGTGCTATCTGAATAAAAGTATTCACTCATAGCCCTATAAGCAGCATAACTTATTGCAATTTCTTTATTTTTTAATGTTCTTTCATTTTCCGGAAGCCTGTCGGCCTTTAAATAAACCGATTTAGCTTTATCATCATAACGTGTCCAGGCATCAAACATTGATGTGAAAATTAATCCAAGGAATCTTGAAGTAATTGTTGGACGGGGGTTAAACATATCGGTATCATTTGCCGTAGCATCGATAGCAACCAGAGACCATTGATGGGCAATATTTTCTTTACCTTTTGGTTCTTCTTCTTTTTCAATTTGATTTTCTGCAATATCTTTGCTGTTTTCTGTACCTTTTTTGCATCCGGAAATAATAAGTAGAAAAACAAAAACTACTGTAGAGGATATTAATTTAAATTTCATATTGGTTTGTGTTTATTCAGAGCCCAATAGTACACTTTTAAAATGTGAAAGAAGTTTTTTTTGTACGAATTGAGTATATTGCTTGACGAAACCTCTAATTTATTTGACGAATTTATGAAATGCCTTATTGTAGATGATGACCCTCTTATTTGTGACCTGTTAGAACACTTTTGTGGTAAGGTAAATGATATTATTTCAGTAACTACCTCTACCTCAGGATTTGAAGCCATTAATATTATTAATGGTTCTTCTTTTGATGTGGTTTTTCTTGATTATGATCTTGCTGATATAACCGGAAAGGATATTCTACAGGTTATTAGCAAGAATACTGCTGTAATTATGATTACTTCTAATAAGGATTTTGCATCAGAATCATATGATTATGACCAAATTGTAGATTTTCTTGTAAAGCCTGTGGATTTTTCACGGTTTTTCCGAGGCTTCCAAAAAGCTCAAAAATATACTTCACAAAACCATGGAAATGAAACAAGGTTGTTCATAAAGGACGGTAATAAACTGGTAAAAGTTGAATTAGAAGATGTGTTGTATTTTAAATCTGAAGCCAATTATATTTCCGTTGTTACCAATGATAGAAAAATTTTAACTTTAATGGCACTTAAAGATCTTGAACCTAAACTACCCGGTTTTTTTCAAAGGGTACACCGGTCTTTTATTGTTAATCTCAACAAAATAGACTCTATAGACAATAATGTTATTGAAATTTATAATGACCATATCCCTGTAGGGCAGACGCATGAAAAAGAATTGCTTAAAAAGATCAATCTTTTGAATTAATATAAGTTTCTACCCTGAAGCAACATAAATAGTAAAAGGTATTGTTAATTTGTTCAAGCTTTTCTTTTTTAAGGCTGCTGATTTCCTCCGGTAGTAATTGTGATAATCCGGTGAGTTTTAAATTATGTATGTGAGTCACTAATTTATGTAGAATTGATTTCCATTCTTCCTGGTCTTTATTCTTAAAAGCTTTTTCAATCCGTGTTAAATACATGTCAAATTCACTACTCAATAAGCTTAATACTTTTGATATTTTTTGTTGATCATGATCATAATTCCTGTAAATATTAGAGAAGTCAGGGCATTCATATTCATGTTTACCTAAAAGATAATACACCATATCTTTGAGATTATCAATTTTAAATGGTTTTTGAAAGTATAAAGGAGAAATATCTTTCATTTGTTCCGGCTCCAGGGCAGATACAATTAAAAGCGGACAATCCATTTTATCTGATTTTAATAATGAAGTTAATACAGATTGTAAGTTTGACTGCTCAAGCATTAAGTCACTTATTACCAAATCTGGTTTGGCAGTCTTTATAACTTCTAAAGCTTTATTGAAATTATTAAATTGGGTGAGTTTTATGTTATTATCCTTGATCACAAATTTAACAAGTTCCTGGGTAGTTAAATCATCTTCAATATGAACAATCTGATAATTGCCGGATAAGGTTGGAGTGAGGTTTGTATTTTTATTATTTATATTTTCAGTTTTAAGTTGTGACGCTTTGAGTAAAGGTATGGTTATTGAAAATTCCGAGCCTTCATTTTTTTTGGATATGGCGGTTAATTCTCCTTTAAAGAGAGCCGTTAATTGTTTAACAATAGATAATCCTAGTCCATACCCTCCATACCTTCCTGATAAATCTTCTTTTTCCCGGAAGAACCGGTCGTTAATTTTGTTTAGATTTTCGGGAAGTATCCCTATTCCGGTATCCTTTACAATGATTTTTAATTGCGGATCTTTTTCAGTAACGATTTTAGCAGCAATATTTATACTTCCTTCTTTCGTATACTTAATAGCATTTACAACCAGATTGGTTATGATTTGAGTGAGTCTGAGATCATCGGTTAAATATATTTGCTCATTAAGTTTATCATCAATTTTTAAGTTAAATTTTATTCCTTTTTGTACGGCTTCAAATTGATAACTGGAATATATATCATTAAGTAGGTCCCCAATATTGGTGGGTTCATAATTAATTAAAACTTTACCTTTCACTAATTTCTGGTGGTCCAAAACATCGTATACAAGTCCGGCTAAATTATTGGAACTCCTTTTTAATGAATTAACAACCGGGGCCAGTGATTGATCTGGATTATTTTTTTGAAGAAGATCCGTAAGTCCTAAAATAGTATTGAGCGGCGTACGCATTTCGTGGCTCATGTTCTGTAAAAATTCATCGCGTTCTTTTTTAGCCAGTTTTTCTTCTTTTAAGGCCTTATTTAGTTTATTTACCTGTTTGTCTATAGTGGCTTTCATTTGTGTAAACGCCCTTGCCAATACTCCTATTTCGTCTTTTCGTTCAATTGGTAGGTTGACGGAGTCTTTTTCCCCTTTATTGTAATTACTAATGGCTTTTGTAACCTGATTGATTCTTTTTGAAAACAAATTAGTAAATAACCAGGACAAGAAAATGGAGAATAAACAAATAAACAGTAGAATTTTAGTGCTGTCTGAACGTACAGCCCTTGCACTATTAAGAAGTATATCTTCCTCCATTAGTGATACCAGGTAAATATTTCTTTTTTCATTAAAATAGGTAAGTCCTTTAGTATAACTAAGGTAAGTTTTATTGTTTTTACCTTCTAATTCGCCAAATTTTCGTTGGTCTGCATTAAAAAATTCTAGGTTCGTATTATATTCATTAAAAAAATTATGCTGATTATTTAACTGTAAACCAAATGTTTGAGATTTGATAGGAGAATAGAGGTATTGTCCGTCTTTATCAATAATATAGAGTTGTGATCCATCCCCTGAAATTCGCATTAGATTCGTATAGAATCTATTCAGGTTTACATTAATAATTACGATGCCAATTATCTCGTTATTTAAGTTAAATATGGGCTTGGCCGCCCTTACTGTTGGTATATGAGGTTCACTTATTGTTCCGTATTCTTCATTTAAATTAATTTTCGAAAAATAAAATTCACCATTCTTAATTTTTATTGCTTCCTGGTAATATTCATGGTCGCCTTTGTTTTGTAAATCTTCGGATTCTTTAACCCGGTTATTAACTTTATCAAAACGGATAATCTCTTTTCCATTATTTTCGATTCCAATCAGCCTTATTTGAAAATAGTCAGGTTTGTTTTGTAAAGTTGCTCTGAAAAGCCCGTTTAAATTTGCCTTATTTTCTTCAGAAGGGTCGTTCACAAAATTGAGTAAAGTTGGATTGGAAGAGATAAGACCAATGTCATTAGAAACTTCATTTAACAATGAATAAAATGACTGTTCTGCCAGCTCAGAAGTATGTTTGATACGATCCCTGGAATTATTTATAATAACAGCAGATGCTTTTTGAAAAACCAGGTATCCGGTTATCAGAATTGCAAAAACAATTAACCCTGTGAAAAAGAGGGCAAAACGTGTTACTATGGAGTGTCGGAACTTCATTAAGTTTTATGAATTGAATTCAAAAATAGGTAAAAGTAATGAGAGTTAATTAGTTACTAAGTTATAGAGTTATTCATTTATTTGGACAGATGCCGGGTGATGGATGACCGATGTCCAATTTTAAAGAACAGTTAAAAACTTGATCACAATTCTTCCCTAAGAGAAGCACTTCCTACAAGGTAGGTTTATCTACCGCAAGACAGGCTTCGGAGACCTGGGGATCGGTATTATAAATCGAGAATTCCAAAAGTCTCAGTGTAAGGTGTTTGTATGTTAATGATTTCAAATTTTGGGTTTACTTCTTTTTTCAGCATATTTAATATATTATTTGATCTCAAGTCCGAAGTTACAAAATGAGAGACCGATTTATCTAAATCTGCTTAGGCAAAGAGTTTAGAGTCATTAGGAATTATTGCCCTAGGCATAAGCTTTTTAATACTTATTTTATTTTCGTTGAATATTATTTTGGCAAATTCTCCTGTCTTTTCTGCCTGTTTTAAATTAAAGGGTATAATCTGGATATCTTTTAGTGGAAGGTCTTCCAAATTTCCCAAAACACAATATTCTGCTATAGAAATAGTTGAAACTTTAAGTATGGTGTCGTTTTCAATAAAATATTTATAGTATGCTACAGCATTTTTATGTAAAGGATCCTCATCATTGAGTAATCTTATAAAGAAACTGGTATCCAATAGAACACTATGCTTCATATTCACCTCTCATATTATACAGCCATTCATCGGGATTAACATTTTTCCAGCTTTTTTTAGCCTTAGTGATTAAATTTTTTAAGTATTCATTATCAAACTTTGGGTTGTAATCAATTAACTCTAGTAATTTTAACGATTTTGTGTCTATTTCCCCTGTTTCAATGTTCTGTTTACCACTTGCCCTAACTCCAAATTTTTTATAAAGTAAATTTTCTTCTTGCTGTTTTAAGAATTCCTCCCCGGTTTCTATTGATAAATATCCATTGTCTTCTGTATCAAGGTGTATATTTGCTTTGCTTTTTCCACCGGCATCCCTTAAAATACCATAAAAATAGAATTCTGCATTAGCCCAGGTATTTTCAGACCTGAAGAATTTGGTTTTAGGGTTAATGGTTAGTTCATAATCCTCTTTAAGTGAAGTTTTAATTTGAAATTCATAATTTTTTTGGAGGGATAATTGTTGAATATTTTCTATAGCCCTTGCAGTTTTTAATTCTAGAAAATCTATTGAATTATTTGATTGTACCTGAGACAAAACAGCGCTAAATCCGATTACAGATTGTATCGTGGTTTTAAAAATATGTTTAACAGAGCCCTCTTTAATATCATACGTAATTAAAGACCTGTCTTTTTTGTTTACGGGGTATAGTAAATCTTCAACATTTTGCAGTAAAGATGCAATATGCTTAATGTCATAATTATCAGGCTTTAACTCTTGATTACCTGACACACCGACAACTCGAATTTCTATATCACCTATTTTTTCCATTAATCAAAGATACAAATATTTAGTTTTGTTAAATAAATGAAGATTTTGATTTACAAAAAGTCTTTTTTTATTTAAAACTAGCTTTTGTGTTTGTTAACCTCCGAAATCGGGAGACCTGCCCACCGAGAGGTAGGTTTATCTGCCGATAGGTAGACTTCGGAGAGAGCACGGATTAAAAATCCGCGCTAGCGGGGTACTCATTCTATTTTTTCTAACATCTCTTTTACATCTAGAACATTTTCTACTTCTAAAGTTTTTTTGTAATACTTTATAGCCATAATTGTATCGTTTTGTGATAGATAAAAATCTCCCAGCTCATTGTAAACACTCGAACAGTTTGGATAATATTCTATGTTTAATTTATATGTTTCAATTGCTTGATCAGGTTGTTTTTGAAAACTGTTTAGGGAATAGGCGTAACTGCTCAACCAATCCCTATCTGGCTTAAAACTATAACCCAATTTTTGTGAAACCATTTCAAAATGCGACTTTGTCAAATTGGCAAATCGGTTTTCTTCAGTTTTTGGAACAAAGTATTCACTTCGATAATCCTGCTCTTTTTTAAATTCAAACCATGAGTAAAAAAAACGAAAACCGTCCATCTGTGCCAAAAATGCCGTACTTCCATGTGTGTCATTTTCGTAGTATTTCCATTTCATATTTAAGCCTGTGTTTCTCATATTTTCTATCTGCCGAACAAGTTCTAAAGAATATCTAACATATATGTTTGCTGTGATAGTATCTTTTCGTATGGTTTCTAATGTGCTGCCATAAGTCGCAGTATTTGCAATTGCTATATAAAGGTTCTTACCTTTCAACTCTTTTTCCTTGAGACTATATTTGGAATTAGTTAGAAACAATTCATTATCGAAATACAGACTACCGTCAATTAAAAGATAGTTTTCAAACATTTTAGAATGGTTAGTTAATGCATTCATAACAACTAAACCACCAAACGAATGACCAACGATTGATCTGTTTTTAGATCCTGAATAATTTTGTTCTATGTAGGGGAATAATTCTGTTTCCATAAAACTCAAAAATTTTTCCCCACCACCGTATTGTTCTGGATTTCCTTCTGTGGTGGGCGAAAAGTCCATCATTCGGCTATTATAATCTATATTTGAAATACCAACAACAATCATTTCCGGAAGTATTTTGGTGTCATTCATTTCGCTGTACTGTTTTAGCATACCAACAAATGGAATAAAGGTATATCGGCCATCTAATAAATAAACAACTGGATAGTTTTCTTTTTTTCGTTTTGGGTCTTTTGCGCTTTCGGGAAGATAAATAATGAGTTCTCTTTCTTGATTTAGAATTTTAGAATGTAATGTGTCAATTTGCCCAACCTGAATTCCATTATTCTTTGATAGATTAACCTTTACTATTTCTGTATCTTTTTGCTTTTCTTTCTGAACACATGAAGTAATACCCAATAATAAAATTGCGATAAAGAGTTTTTCGAGTTTTATCATTGATTTGATTTTTTTAGGCTTGCCGCTTATAATAAACAAACACATTCTTTTGAAAGATAATTATTTTTATTTAAAGTGGGTTTTGTTTTGTTATCCTCCGAAGTCAGGAGACTTCGGAGAGCTGAGTGTCGGAACTTCATTAAGTTTTATGAATTGAATTCAAAAATAGGTAAAAGTTGTTAATTCAGTTACCAGGGATGTCAGATTCCGGATGATGGGTTACGGATATCAAAATATACGAATTACGATTTACAACTTAGCTCATCCGCTACCAGTTATCGGACTTAAACAAATAAATCCGAAACTTTGCATTCTAAATTTATATTATTCCTTATCTTTTTTTAGAAAAGAAAAAATACCTTTCTTTTTTTTCTTTCCAAACTCTTTTTCCTTTTTATCGCCACCAAACAGTCTTTTAAAGAAGCCATCTCTTCGTGTTGGCTCGCAATCCAGTAGTTCTAAAACCTCAGATGATGGGGGATTAAACTTAGCCTGGGTAATATAATCAAACTCCTTGTTTGCATTCATTTTTTGAAGTAATAAAGCTGTTATTGGTAAGGCAGAGTTAGCCCCCTGGCCTAAAGATGTAGTTTTAAAACCAATCCTGTGATCATCATTACCTACCCAGGTAACCATCACAAGTTTTGGCATGATCCCCACAAACCATCCGTCTTTATTATTTTGGGTTGTTCCTGTTTTACCGGCAATATCATTGTTAAGGTTATATTGTGTTCTGATTCGTTTTGCTGTACCCGAATCAACAGTTGCTTTCATCATTTCCAGTATAACTTCACGCGTATTTTCAGAGAACGCTGCTTTTTGTGTAACTTCAGGCTTAAATTCAGCAATTACCTTCCCTGTTTTATCTTCAATTTTAGTAATGTAATAAGGTGTTACAGGTTTTCCATTATTAACATATGTAGCAAAAGCACCGACCAATTCCTGTAATTCCATTTCGGCGACCCCTAAAGCTAAAGCCGGAACTTTAGGCATTTCACTTTTAAGTCCCATTTTTTTTGCTTGCGACACCACATTATCTATGCCTACTTCATCCAAAACCTTTACAGCTACTGTATTTATTGAATGGCTAAGTGCATATTGAAGGGAGTAATTTAAATGCTCATCAATTTCTTCATCCGGTTTTGTGGCATTGCCGGGTGTCCAGTTATCCACATCCGTATATGTGATTTCTTTTAAAGGGATATAGGTACAGGGGTCCATCCCATTTTCAATAGCAGCCGTATAAACAACAGGTTTAAAAGTAGATCCTATTTGACGTTTGCTTTGTACAACATGATCATACTTAAAATATTTATAATCAACACCTCCTATATAAGTTCTTACAGATCCGGTTTCCGGATCTATAGCTATCATACCCATATTTAAAAACTTGAGGTAATGCTTTAAACTGTCGACTGTTGAAACGTTTCGAACAAAGTTTTTCTCCCAGCTAAACAATTCGGTTTCACTTTTTTTGGCAAATGAATCTTTTATTTGCTCATGAGTGAACCCTTTGTCCTCTAAAATTTTATATTTTGGTAATCGCCTGATGGCCGTATTAATAATAGACTCATTTGTTTTCCATGGAGGGTTTTTTCCATAAGATTCTTCAAATAATTCCTGAAGTTTACTGAGATGTTCCCTCATAGCTTCTTCGGCAAGTATTTGCATTTCACTATCCAGGGTGGTATAGACCTTTAAGCCGTCTTTGTACAGGTCATAGTTTGTACTGTCTTCCTTCTTATAATTGACTAAAATCTTTTGGAGTTCTTGTTTTACCTGTTCTCTGAAATAGGGGGCAATACCTTCATCGTGTGTAAAATACTGATAGTTTATTTCCAACATTTCACCGAGACTTTCATTAGCTTCTTCTTCGGTTATGTACTCGTATTTAACCATTTGTTTAAGCACAACATCCCTTCTTAACTGACTTCTTTCAGGAAACAACCTGGGATTGTAGCTGTGAGATGCTTTTAATGTTCCCACCAATGTTGCAGCTTCTGAAAGTGACAATTCGGAAGTTGTCTTGCTGAAAAAGCGTTGGGCAGCACTCTCTATGCCATAAGTGTTATCACTAAAAGGAACGGTATTTAAATAAAGAGCCAATATCTCTTTTTTACTGTATATTTTTTCAATTCGCTTAGCAATAATTGCTTCTTTTATCTTATTGATTGCAATGCTGAATACACCGAAATTTTCCCTTCCGAATAAGTTTTTAGCCAATTGGGTCGTTATGGTACTCCCTCCTCCGGATGATTTATCCTGCAATAAGATTGTTTTAAACACAACCCTTACTAGACTTTTATTGTCGACACCATTATGCTCATAAAACCTAACATCTTCAGTAGAAATAAGAGCATCTATTAAATGTTTTGGAAAGGCATCATATTTTACAGGTTGCCGGTCAAATATAAAATATTTACCAATCAGGGTATTGTCTTTATCAAATACTTCTGTAGCCTGGGCCTGTTTTAAATCGGTAAGTTCTTTAGAATCGGGTAATTTACCCCATAAACCGAAATAAATACTATAATAAAAAAGAACGCAAATTAAAATTCCACCAAGTAAAACTCCAGCTAAAATTTTAGCTTTTTTTGAATTCCTGAATTTTTGAAACATACGAATAAATATCCTCTTCATAGAAACGGCAAAATTACAGTATTATTGAAGTTTTCAATGTCAAAACTATGTTAATGATAAAATAGGGGGGTGGAATAAGAGGTAAATATAAGTAGATTAAATCAATTAAATTTGTCAGACTAACGAGATTTTTTCAGATGATCACATATAAAAAAGATGAGATCATAAAAGAATAATATTTCTTCTATCCCTTGATTTTTTTAAATTGATGAACGAGTTAATGCTATTAATAAATTATTAATAAAATAAAGTATTTGTTTTTATTACATTTTTCATAGTAATAAATTTTACTATCTTTTCGGTAATAAAACTAACCGCTTATGGATATATTTACTTCGTATAACCTGATTATAGGTATTTCTCTTACTATTATTATTTCATTTCTTTTTAACGGACTTTCTAAAAAAACAAAAATTCCTGCCGTATTAATGTTAATAGTTCTCGGTATTTTTTTTCAATATATATTAAAGATATTTGGCAGTATAAATGTAGATTTTTTTCCCATACTTGAAGTATTGGGCATTTTTGGATTGATAATGATTGTGTTCGAAGCTGCTTTAGAATTAGAACTTAAACGGGAAAAACTTATTCCAATTTTAAAATCTTTTGGGGTAGCATTAATAGGTCTTATTGCTTCGGCATGGATCGCAGCACTTATATTAAAATCCTTTATTCCTGATATGACTATGCAATCAGCATGGTTATATGCAACACCTCTATCAATTTTGTCAAGCGCAATTATTATTCCAAGCGTCACGGGTTTATCACCAAATAAAAAAGAATTTCATATTTATGAAAGTACTTTTTCGGACATACTGGGGATTATGATGTTTTATTTTTTAACCGATGGGTTAAACCCTGCAGAAGATACCGGGGTAGTTGGTTTTATAGGTAATCTCGGGATAACTGTAATAATTTCATTGGTTGCCAGTTATGGAATTATACTCATTTTTCAAAGAATTAAAAGTCAGGTAAAGCTTTTCCTATTGATTGCAGTACTGTTATTGCTGTATGCCCTGGGTAAAAAACTTCACCTATCATCGCTAATTATTATTTTAATTTTTGGATTGGTCATCACGAACATGAAGCTGTTTTTCCGGGGAAAACTAGGAGGTATGTTGCATTTTGATAAAGCAAAGAGTATACATCATGAATTACATGTTATTACCGCAGAAACAGCCTTTGTAGTCAGGACCTTGTTTTTTGTGATTTTTGGAATAACAATAACCCTTTCTTCATTGTATAACTTTAAGGTGGCCTTAATAAGCTTATTAATTATTTTTTCAATATATATTATCAGATTTGGGTTGTTACGTCTCTTTATTGGTAAAGATATCAATCCTCAACTATTCATTGCACCACGAGGATTAATCACAGTTCTCTTGTTTTATGCAATTCCCGCAGAGGCAGAAGTAATTGGTTTCGAAATGGGAATATTACTGTATATTATTATCTCTACCAGTTTGGTAATGACCTGGGGAATGATAAAAAGTAACAAAGAAAAAAAATCAGAAGATTTACTTAATGAAGAAATTGCTTTAGAAATAGAAGATTCTTCTATTGTATATACCAAACTGGAAAATCCGGGTTTAGAAATACTACCTATTGAAGTTGATGAAGATAAAACAGATTAAATAAAATCATGATGAAAAAAAATGATCTCATATTAAGGGATATGTTGGCCATAGACAGAACCAGATTAGCCAACGAAAGGACATTTCTGGCTTATTTCAGGACTTTTATTGTTATATTAAGTTCGGCTATAGCCATTCTCAAATTAGATATTCTGGCAGAGATAAAAACCCTTGGTTACTTTTTCCTGGTTATATCGCCTATATTAATGGGTATTGGGCTTATTAGGTTTTTTTATGTTCGAAAAAGCATTAGAAAATACTATTATTATAATACTTAATTTTTTCTAACCCGAGAGAAAGATGTCTTTGCCGAAGGTATTGATAAATGTGACTTTCTATAAACAGTTTAAAGGAATTGAAAATGTTAAATTCTTTTCTGTCGATTAAAAGTGATTTTAAAATATTACAATTGATAATTTCTTATTTAGTTAAAAAATATAACCCCGAAGCAAAACTTCAGGGTTATATGAAAAAATTGGTTAGTTAGTTGAGTTTATGGTAAGCTTAATTAATATTAATCATTAGATGCCATTAAAGCAAAAAACTTATCAATATTTGGTAAAATTACAATTTTTGTACGTCTGTTTATAGCCCTGTTATCAGCAGTATTATTATCTGCAAGTGGCACATAACTACTTCTTCCTGCTGCTATTAATTTAGCAGGGTCAACTTTGTACTTACTTTGTAATATCCTAGCAATTGAAGTTGCTCTTTTAACACTTAGATCCCAATTATCCTGTAAACATTCAGTGTTGATTGTTCTGGAGTCAGTATGACCTTCAATAAGCACCTCAATACTTGGTTCAGAATTGATAACATCGGCTAACTGCTGAAGAATTTTGCTTGCTTTACTGCTTACAACATAGCTTCCTGAATTGAACAACATTTTATCAGAAATGGAGATCATAACAACAGTTTGTTCTACATTAATATCAATGTCATCATCATTTCCAATGTTATTTTCAGAAACTGACCTTTTTAAGTTATAAGAAACGGCAAGATTTATAGAATCTTCAAGAGAGGTAGCCCCGGCTAAATCATTAGGATCAACCTTTGCTAAAGTTTCTCTCATTTTTCTCTTACTTTCATTAGACATTACAGCACGACCTCCAATAACATCTAATTTAGCGTCATTTTCTTCAGTCAATGAATTAATTTTGGCATTGTATTCAGCAGCCCTTGCTTCAATTTTAGCAAATTTTGCTTCTAACTCTTCTTTTTCAACCTTAGTTTTCTGTAAGGTACTTACTGTTTCTCCATGCTGTTGTTCCAATTCAACATATTTCTTCTTGGAAACGCATGATGCTAAAAGCACAGAAGAGAGTACTAATAATGAAATGATTTTTCTCATTGGTGTTAGTGATTTATTTAGATTAATATTAAATACAATTTTAAGTTACTGACGAAATCAATACTTTGGCTTTTGAATCTGATTTTATAAGAATATATCCATTATAAAAAAAGAAACCTATGTGTAGTAGTTTAGGTGTAATCAAATCTGTCCAAATATCTGCTTTTTTTGTTAAAATACAAAGGTATTCTGGTATTTTGTTTCTCTGTTTTAGCCTAATAAATTGAAAAATAGGTGATTAATATTTCCTCATTTATTGAAAAAGAAGCTTATCCAGTAAAGTAATTACGGTTTAAGATTGTTATATAGACCTTATGTAGTATACATTGTTAATTATTTGTTTGAACTTTGTTAAATTTTCCTTGAAAAGGCATTTTTTCGTTAAATTCATTGATTAATTATAAATTTTAACCAAAATATATAAAAACTATGCCAACTTATAGCTTAAAGGTCAATGGCAAATCCCATACCGTTGATGTCAGTGCAGACACACCAATTCTTTGGGTATTACGTGATCATTTAAACCTGGTAGGAACAAAATACGGATGTGGTATTGGGCAATGTGGTTCATGTACGATTCATTTGGATGGGGTAGCAACAAGAAGTTGTCTGTTACAGGTTTCTCAGGTTTCAGGAAAAATAACTACAATTGAAGGCTTGTCTGATGATGGTTCACACCCGGTACAAATTGCATGGAAAGAAGTAGATGTGCCGCAGTGCGGTTATTGTCAGGCAGGACAAATAATGACTGCTTCAGCTTTCCTTAAGGATAATTCCAATCCTTCTGAAACACAAATAAAAAGTGCTATGAATGGTAATATCTGTAGATGTGCTGCTTATAACAGAATACAGAAAGCTGTAGCAGTTGCGGCAGAAAAAATGAGTTAAACCAACCAAAAAGAATTTAAAATGTCAACTAAAAATACTTCAACAACTTTTGATAGAAGGTCATTTCTGAAAGCTTCTGCTTTAACCAGCGGAGGTATATTAATTGGGTTTAATCTTTTTACTGCATGTAAACCGAAAGCAACACCACCTGCAGATGTTTCCGAATTGAATTTTAATGATTTTAATGCATTTATTAAAATAGCTGATAATGGAAAGGTAACCATATATTCGCCGAATCCCGAAATAGGGCAGGGAGTAAAAACTTCCATGCCTATGCTTATAGCTGAAGAACTTGATGTAGCATGGAAGGATGTCTTTGTAGAGCAGGCTCCACTCGACACCAAAAATTTTCAACGTCAGGTTGCCGGAGGTAGCCAATCTCTGCGCTTTGGATGGGAGCCTTTAAGACAAACCGGGGCTACAGCCAGACAAATGCTGGTAAACGCAGCTGCTACAAAATGGGGTGTGAATGCTTCAGAATGCACCACGAGCGAAGGTGTCATTACCAATGCAAACGGAGATAAATTAGGATATGGTGATGTAGTTAAAGAAGCTGCTTCTTTACCAATTCCTGAAAATATAACATTAAAAGACCCTGAGAATTTTAAAATTATTGGTACAAATGCGGTAAATGTTGATATAGACGATATAATTACCGGAAAGCCCCTCTATGGGTTAGACTATAAAGAAGAAGGGATGGTTTATGCATCGGCCTTAAGGCCACCGGCATTTGGAAAAAAACTAGAATCTTTTGATGACAGTGAGGCAAAATCAGTTGCAGGAGTTATAGATGTAATAAAATTTGGAGATAAAATTGCCGTATTGGCAACCAGTACATGGGCTGCAATGAAGGGAAAAAAAGCATTAAAAGCTACCTGGACCGATGATGACAACCTGGAAAGCACAGAAGATCATAATAAATTATTAACCGGTCTCCTGGACGGTAATACCTTTGAAACAATGCGAAAAGACGGCGATGTGAATAAAGCTTTTGCTTCGGCTGACAAAATCCTGGAGAAAACCTACGAGTCACCTTTTCTACCACACAATTGCATGGAACCCATGAATTTCTTTGCCAATGTGACAGAAAATGAAATAAAACTTGTAGGCCCTATCCAAACCCCGGAAGGCACGGCAAAGCAAGTTGCTGAAATGCTTGAAAGGGATCTAAGCCAGGTTTCTCTTGAAATGACGAGGATAGGAGGAGGCTTTGGCAGAAGATTGTATGGAGATTATGTGATTGAAGCGGCCGAAATATCAAATCTGGCTAAAAAACCGGTGAAACTCGTTTTTTCACGGGAAGATGATATGTCTGCCGGAATATACAGACCCGCAATTAAATACAGGATCAAGGCAGGGGTTAAGGATGGTAAATTAATTGCATACCATTTAAAAGAAGCATCCATAAACTCTAATATGTATGGATTAATTCCTAATTTTTTCCCTGCAGGGTGTGTAGAAAATTACCAGGTTGATGCTGCAAATTATAAAAGCAATATCACTACCGGGGCATGGCGCGCACCGTACACCAATTTTCTGGCCTACGCAGAGCAAAGTTTTTTTGATGAACTGGCTGAAGTTATGGAAATGGACCCAATAAAATTAAGATTAGACCTTCTGCAAAATGTAAAGGGAACTACCGACGAAAGAATACAATATTCACCCGAAAGGATGGAAGGGGTAATAAACTTAGCCGTCGAAAAATCCGGATGGAATAAAAAAGAAGATGGTGTTTACCAGGGATTTTCAGCTTATTATTGTCATAACAGCCACGTTGCTGAAGTTGCAGATGTAGTGATTGAAAACGGATTCCCAGTGGTTAAAAAAGTTACAGTAGCTGTTGATTGCGGAATAGTTGTAAATCTTTCCGGAGCATTGAATCAAATTGAAGGGGGTGTAATTGATGGAATAGGACATGCTATGTATGGTGATTTCTCATTTAAGGATGGTATGCCGGCATCTGCTAATTTTGACACTTACAGACTCATCCGAATGAATGAAAGCCCTCAAGTAGAAACACATTTTGTGAATAACACGATAGCCCCTACTGGTTTGGGCGAACCAACTTTACCGCCTGCCGGTGCGGCTGTAGCAAATGCAATAAAAGCAGCTACAGGCAAAAGAGTTATGAAACAACCTTTTATTAAAGAGTTGGAGTCTGAAGAACTTATTGGATAATTAATATGATTAAATATGTTATTATTTTAAGCCTCTCAGAATTATTATGACCCATGAATTAAAAAAAATTGTTCAGGCTTATCTGGTCTCGAAAAAGAACAAAAAAAAGTCTGTATTAGCTACTGTAGTTGCCCTGGACGGTTCGTCCTACCGAAGGCCTGGTGTACGAATGCTTATTGATGAATCCGGAAAAATGACGGGTGCAGTAAGTGGTGGCTGTGTAGAAAAGGAAATTTGGAGGCAAGCTGACTCAGTTTTTAATACCGGTGTTGCAAAAGTGATGCAATATGACGGTCGGTACAGGTTAGGATGTGAAGGTGTGCTGTACATTTTAATTGAACCTTTTGACCCTCACCGGCATTTTGTGAAAGCTTTTACTGAATGTCTTCAAAAACGTAATGATTTTACGATACAATCCTATTACTCAAAGAAAACAGAAACGTCAGTTTTATTCGGATCAACAATTCAATTTAATAATGATTCCCGGATACCTTTTCTTGGTGGTTTTAAATATAACGAATCCCTTAATGATAAGAGTATTAAGATTTTTAAACAGAAAATGAACCCCTGCTTTAAGCTCATTATTATCGGAGCAGAGCATGATGCTGTTCAGTTATGTGCTATGGCAGCTCTTTTGGGTTGGGAAATAACAATTGTTGCACCTGTTTCCGAATCTAAAGTAATAGAGAACTTTCCCGGAGCACATGAACTCATTAACACAGCTGCAGGTGAAATAAATATCAATAACATTGACTCACAAACAGCGATAGTTTTAATGACACATAATTTTGTAAATGACCTGAAGTTTCTTATTTCCCTTAAAGAAGCCAAACCGGCTTATATAGGACTATTAGGTCCTTCAAAAAGGAGAGAGAAACTATTGCAGGCTTTTCTGGAGCATTATCCCGAAGCAGAAGATACTTTTTTTGAATTGATCCATGGTCCCGCCGGACTAAACATAGGAGCAGAAACACCCCAGGAAATAGCAATTTCAATTTTATCTGAAATTTTGTCGTTTGTGAGAATTAAAAACCCTGCATCACTTAAAAATAAAGCCGGTAATATCCACAGCGAGGTAAAATGGTAAAGGCTCATAGTAAACCAAACATCATAACAATCATTCTTGCAGCGGGTTCTTCCCATAGAATGGGAGCGATAAAGCAGTTATTGCCTTGGGGAAATTCTACACTTACAGGCCACGCTATAGAACAAGCATTAAATTCTGAAACAAACCAAGTCTATGTAGTATTAGGGGCTCATTATGAGGAAATAAAAAAGAAAATAGAGAATTTTCCAGTTACCATTATAAGAAATGAAAGTTGGGAAACGGGAATGGGAACATCTATTTCAGTTGCAGTAAAAAATATTTTAAGTAAAAACATACCAGTTGATGGCTTCATGATTACGCTTTCTGATCAGCCTCTTATTAATTCTTCTCACTTAAACATATTAATTGAAGGATTTAAGAAGGATAAACATAATTGTATAACAGCAGTTCAATATGGTAGTAAAAACGGTGTGCCCGCTATTTTTCCAAAGTCTTATTTTAAGGATCTTTCACAGTTGGATCAGGATTTTGGCGCCAGGAACATCCTAAACTCATCACCTGTTTTAAGTATCAACCTTGATCAAAATAACCTTGATCTCGATACAGACCGGGAATATAAGGAAGCGTATTCTAAGTATCATCTCTGATCTTTACTAAAAATATATTAAAAAAACAATAAAATTCTTCAAAAAAAATTGTATTTTAATTCACTGATACTAAACTAAGTATGATTATATTAAACTAACAGTATAGGTTGTAGTTTATATATGAAGGATGAAATTCATTTTTTTGTGCAAACTTGTCGCAGTTTGAACAAGGTTATATATTTTAAATTTCTACTTTAATATAAGCTAACACAGTATTAAAATAAATTTAAAAATGAAGCCCATGAAAACTAATTCTTTTAACCCCCAAAAAAAATATCCAACAATTATATTGTTTTTACTACTAGTTGTAGGGATTAATCAGTCCACTCATGCTTTTTTTCAGGAAAATTCCCAGGATTATATTCAATATAAAGGGGACGTTGTTGATAGTGAAAGCAATAAACCTATCACATCAGCGATTTTAACTGTAAACAACACCAATATTAGTACCATTACAAATTCGGAAGGTGAATTTTCGCTTAAAGTTCCTGTAGATAATATTAATAATGGTATAACTATAAGCTCATTAGGGTATATTACTGTAAATGTTCCTTTAAGTGAATTAAAACATGAAAGTTCTCATATTGAGTTACGTCCTTCCGTTATTGAATTATCAGAAGTAGATATCGAAGTTCCGAAAGATGCTGCAGAATTAGTAAAAAAAACATTAAAACGCAAAGGTGAGAACAATGTAGATGACCATCTGTTGATGACTGCTTTTTACAGGGAAACCATTAAAAGACGTAACCGAAATGTATCATTAGCAGAAGCAGTAGTAAGTTTGTATAAAAAACCTTATTCCTCTTTTCAAAAGGATGACATAGAAATGTACAAATCCAGGAAAAGCACAGATTACAAGAGACTTGATACGGTGGCCGTAAAACTGCAGGGTGGACCATTTAACCCTCTGTATGGAGATTTAATGAAATACCCTGAATATATGTTTTCGGCAGACTTGATCAACGATTATTCATTTAGCATTGATCAATCTACAGTTATAAACAATAAACATGTATACGTAGTCAATTTTAAGCCATTACCAAACATAGTTGAACCTCGCTATTATGGAAAGCTATTTATCGATTCGAATAATCTGGCATTGGTAAGCGCTTCTTATGATTTGAATGTAGAAAATGAGGAACTGGCTAGCGAACTATTTGTTAGAAAGCGTCCAAATGGCATAAAAGTATACCCAACTGAAGCAGCCTACAAAGTTGATTACAGGGAAAAAGATGGTAAATGGTATTATGGATACAGTACAGTGACTTTGACATTTAAAATTAATGACAGAAAAAAAATATTTAATACTGTGTATACTGTAACTAGTGAAATGGCTGTTACAGACTGGGAAAAAAATGAAAACCTAGAAAATTTAAGACCCAAATTACAACTACGTCCATCTGTAGTAATAAGTGATGAGGCTTCAGGTTTTTCGGATCCGGAATTTTGGGGTGCTCATAATGTTATTGAACCTGAAAAATCTATCAGATCGGAAGAGCACACGTCTGAACTCCAGTCACAGTAC
>CALGUD010000113.1 GCA_937901915.1 uncultured Flavobacteriaceae bacterium | reverse complement strand
AATTCTATTGCTTTTTTATCTGTCTCATCTAAAACATTCCATGTATAGTACAAATATGAATCATTAGATATAATAGTAAAAATTTCTTGTGCTGAGAAATTCCATATTCCTATTGTAGGGTTTCCACTTTCAAGAAAATTTTTGTCATGATATAGATAAGAATGTATAAATGGAGGGCATATCGTATCACTAAAAAGTTTTTTAAAATATATATCTGAACTTCCATTATTTCTGTACGTAATATACAAGTAAGGTACTAATATACTATCCTGTCCTTTTAAATTGGATATATTTATATAATTTTTCTCATTTTCCCAAACAATAGACAGTTCTACAGATAAGTTTTGGGATAAACAACTTGTTGTAGCATAAAAGATGATAAACGTCAAAAAATATTTCATATTAAAAGGGATATTTAAAATTTGAATTAAGAGTCCAACTAAAATTGTTATATGATAGGCTGGAATACCAGTTAGGCTGATTAGTCATCCAATTTCTAACTTGAGAAGACGTAAAACTGCTAAATGTATTTCTTCCTAAAACTGTTTCATAATTATATGAATGAAACTCCATTAAATCTCTCAAATTGTTATTCACAAATGAAACTGTCTGACCTGTCAATTGTGATATCTGAGAAGCATGTAATAATTCGTGACCCATAGTATAAAATAAATCTTGTGCGCTTGAAAAAGCTACCTTAGAATTAAAATATACTTCTGACGTACCAGTAAGAATTTTTTCAGTTCCCTTCACATGAGGAAAAGTAATACCCGCAGCTCCGCTGTTTTCGAAATATTCTTTAGCATAACTTGGTAAATCTTCTACAGCAAAAGCTTTTATATTACCCATTGGTGCATCAGGAAACCAAACCTCTTGAGCATTTTTTAAGAATTCGTCTGTAGCAGGAACCGGATCTCCTGCACTAAAACCAAGGCTTTCATTTCCTCTCTCAAATGCTCTTGCAAGTCTCCCGTGCCTAATCCCACTCGAAATACCATTTATTAAACCTCCGGTAAAGGCGCCAATAGCCCCTGCTTTTATCCCTGCACCGTATCCGTCTCCAAAATTAGCCCCGTTTAGCCAGGCCATACCTGCCCCTCCAACAAAACCACCGGCAAAGCCTCCCATGGCACCGGAAGAAGCTCCGGCCCAAAACCCGACCGTTGTTGCCACCTGGCTTCCGAAGAAAGTACCCCCAGCGACGACATTTCCTACTCCGGCACCAACAGCTCCTGCCAATCCTCCTACTAATGCACCTCCAAGAATTGAGCCAAAAGTAGCACCGGGTTGTATGGCTTGTGAAAATGCTCCCAAAGCTGCACCTATTCCAACCGCGAACCAAAAAAACTCCCCACTAGGATCTGTAAACATCAACGGATTGTTGAGTACGTAGCCATAACGGTTAAAGTTTTGCGTGTTAAAAGGGTCTTGTATATAATTATCAGGTGCTAAAAAACGATGCAGCACCGGGTCATAAAGCCTGCCATTCATGTGCACAAGGCTTACACCCTGCAAGTGCTCATGCCCGGTATAACCCCGGGCCAAAATGCTAAAAGAACTTAAATCATTGCCATCGGCATCCTGCAATTTAACTATATTTCCCCAGGCATCAAAATGTCTTTTTTCAAGGATGTTGCTTTCCCTGTCCGTAATCATGATGATACTGCCCAGGTAGTCGCGGTGGAGGTATAGCCCACCCCCGGCCCCTCCCGAAGGGAGGGGAGTTTCAGTAGCAGATTGTTTTGAGTGCCAGGCTACCGGTGCGGAATAGGCGTCACCACCAATGTAGGTGACAAACGTGGTGGTATTGGTTTGGGTATCATGGGTAATTTCCATACTGCCGTCATGGGAATAATGACGGCGGAGCGGACGTTCCAGTTTTTCATCAGAAGTGTTCCCATAAAACATGTTGGCACGGTTGCCAAAGGCATTGTATTCAAAGCTTATCTTCTCCTTGCCCTTTTCGGTGATTTCTACCGGGGCTTTAAAAGCGTTGTAGGTGATTGCCTGTCTGGAAAATTCCTTAAAGTTTTCTTCGCCTTTCTCATTCAATGCAAGGCCTGCCAGCTGGTACGAATTACCGGTATATTCATAACTTCCTGCCGCACTGTTGTCGGTAATACGCCCGCGGGCGTCGTATTTCTGTTCATAGGTGCCGTTGTTGTCAGTAAAGCCCAGGAGCCTGTCCTGGTTGTCGTGGGTAAATCTTTCTTCCCATGCAAACAGGCTGTTGGTGCGGCCGTTTAATATGCCCCGTTGTACATCAAAATCAAACGTAAGTTGCATAAGCGGGCCGGTACCGTCCATGTTTAATTCCTTTTGAGAGGTGATATCTTCTATAAAACCATATTCGTTATAGGTATATTTCTTCAGTATGTTCTCCCCGCCGGTAGAGGCTGTTACCTGTCCGCGTGCATTTAGTCCCGTTACATTCCAGAATACCTCGCAGGTATTGTTGTCCTCCATGGTTTTTAAGGCACCGTAGGCATAGGTATTTTTAACAGTTATGCTGCTTGCTTTTTGGTTTTGGAGGTAAAGGGCTTCATTTTGCTCAGTGGCCGTACGCCCAAAGCGGTCGTATGTAAAGTTTTTGGTAAAGGTGGCATAGGGTGTGTTTTCCTCAACAGTTCTTACTTGTTTGTTTGTGTTGTAGGTGTAATTATAAGTGCTGTTATTGCCGTCGGTATTGGTAAGCATTAAACTTTCCAGTAATCCGTCCTCATTATGGTAGGTGTATTGCAATTCCATGGCCGTATTTTCACCGGTAATATTCTTTTGCAGTATTTTTCCTGTGGGGTCATAAGTATAGGTGGTCTCGCCATTGGGGGTGGTTTCCTTAACCACTTCACCAAAACCGTTGTATTCATAAGTATATACCCCGGCAGAAGGGTCAGTGAGTTTGGTTTTCCGGCCCCAACCGTCCTGTTCCATGCTAACAACAATACCATCGTAATTGGCAGATTTCATCTCGCCATTCCCAAACCAGGTATAGCGTACCGTACCACCGGGATCCTGCATTTCAATCATGTTGCCCATGGCATCTTTGGTGGTGGTTATTGTTTTAGTGCCATCATTAACGGTGGTGGTAAGTCCGGAATATGTATAGTTGATTGTTTTACCATTAAAGAGCATTTGTCTTTCTACCCGACCGTAGGTATCATATTCGGTTTCGTTCCATTGTGAAGGTGCGCCTATATAAAGCTCACTTTCGCGAACGGCACGTCCGTACTTGTCATATTCAAAGCTTTTGCCAATCCATTGGCCGAGAACATCTTTCTCCCGGGTGCGGATAAGCCTTTTGAGTGCATCATATTCGGATATTTGTTCGGAACCGTCATCGGAGACCGTTGTAATGGTGTAATGGTTGTTCCCATCTTCCTGGTAGGATGTCCGTAATGAATTCCCTAGGTAATCGGTTATACGTACAGGACGTAACCATACATCATATTCATATGAAGTTTTTTGTCCGAACGGATTGGTTTCAGACAGGAGGGTTCCAAAGGTAGCATTGTAGGCAAAAGTAGTTTCAAACCCTTCGGTGTCGGTAGACTTAACCAAAAACCGGCCACTGCTGCTGTATTCAAAACTGACTTGTCTTGGCGCCATACCTTCGCCGGAGGTGCTCTTGCTCAGTATATGGCCAAAATCATCATACACATAGTTTTCAGTAATAAATCCTGTCCCGTTCCCTGCTGTTTTCTTTTCGGATAGTAAAAACCCGTTATATGTGTATTGTTCTTCAGTGGTAAAGGATTCTGACCCAATGGTAGTGGTTTCTGTTTTCTGTTTGGGGCGCCCCCTGAAATACCCTGTAGCCAGGTCGCTATGCTCATATGTAATCTCTACGGTTTTACTACCATGCCCGGAATAGTTGGTAACCACCCTGGTCGGGTTCAGGTAGGTGTCATAGGTGTAATGTGTGGTTGTGGCCGTGCCATCCAAACTGTTTTGGGTAACATGGGAAGTGTTTTTTAATTGAAACACCTTACCGGCAGAAAGGTTGGATTCATACACATAGTCCGTACGGCTGATGTAATTGGAAGGGACAGATGTAAAATTATAGGTGTACGGCAACAGGTATTGGGTGGTTACAGCACCTCTCAGCGCCGGATCGTGCAACGACACGTTAAATTTGCGTTCACCACTATTTGTATGCCAGTTGCTCCTTGCCACTCCGCTAAAGCCCATAAATCCGAGGCCCTCTGCATTCGCTACAGCCCCATAGTAGGTATATATTTGCATGAGGTTTTCTGCTCCTGAAACTTCCCGTGTAAGCCCTGTGACCACTTTGGTGCCCGGCGCGATACCTATATCTATATTCGGAAACGTTTGGCTATGGCCCTGCCGGTAAACCGGGGTGGAATTATTCCCCGGGTCGTTTTGTGTAAGGCCTTGATAATCTATATGATGGGTAACCCCGTTATTTGATACAGAACGGATCAGGACATCTTCCCGGTGGTCCATGCCAAAACTAAAGGAGGAAATAAGGTTGTCACTGATGGATGCAAAATCAAGTCCGTGGTTGGGCTTGTCCGATGAGAGGAATACAGGTACCGGAAAATGCTTAATGTTACCTTCCTTAGTTACAGAACCTCCGAAAATGAATTTTGGGATTCCGGTTGTAGGTGTTGGAGGTGCATTATGATATATATAAATTGTTTGTGACGCTACTGAATTGTCATTTGTTGTTGTGGTACGGTAAGCCAAAATATCAGTCCGTCCATCACCATCAATATCTGTAGGTATTAAGTAATTAGCTTGTAAAACACCATTTTTTCCATTCCAGTCAGGTTTAATATACTGGAAAGGATTGTTAACCGTTTCTTTTGTAAAAAGGCTTCCATCAGAAAGGTAAAGTGCATATTCATAGCTTTCGTTTCCTTCCGGGATCAGGATATCGCTTTTACCATCACCGTTAAAATCCCCCAACAGGGGTGGCATATCTTTTTTTACATTTACTTCTCCTATTATAGAGAATAATTCCAGTGTATTTGAGCTTCCAAGGGTATAGGTGTAAATTCGGTCACGGGTTATATGCAGTATATCGGTTTTGCCGTCCCCGTTTACATCGGCTGTGAGTAAATGGTGGTCTTCTTCCACGGTTTCTTCCAGTTCCAGCCCGGGAACCGCATAACCGGATATTATGCGACGGTCAAGATTGATAAAATATGTGGTTTTTCTTTCCAGGGTACGGGAATACCTGTTACATCCAATACTTATACCTGGAGTACATATTGTATAATCCAATGACTTTTCTACAGCTATTATATCAGAAAGCCCATCTCCGTTAAAGTCGCCGGAAAGGTAATCTACCGGGACCCTTTTTTCTTCAGTAATATTTCGGCAGCCTACGCAATCTGTAATGCTGGCAGTAGGTGCCTCCCACGTTTTTTCATATTGATAATAGAGGTTAGAAACGCTCCCGTTGGAATACACTTTAAAATTTACAGTACTTTCACCTTCGTTTTCTACTACCGTAATACCTTGTCCAGGAAGTATTTTATTATTGTGTGTAAGCCAGGTAATGGGGAGTATAGTCTCAAAATTACCAAAATCTACCTGTACCGGGGAATCAAAATTGCCGTTCTGAAGTTTTTTAAACACCCAGAACTTGTTCCTGGCGTCGTCTTTTTTAGGGTATACAATAAAATCCATCCGGCCATTGCCCGTTAAATCAAAAGGTACTACCTGTGCATTGCGCTGTTCTATATTGTTAAGGCCTATATTGGTTGTAATACCACTATAGCTTACTATTTCTTCTGTATCTTCATAACCGAAGGTTATGGCACTGTGTGCCTCAGAATAATCCCCGCTGAATTCTTTAATGCTTGTAACCCTGTCATAACCCAATGCAGTTTGGCTATGATTGATTTCATAATTTCGGTATCCAATACCAGCTGATTCCACTTTTATTTCCCGCAACAGGTTTTTACGCATAAACCGTATCCCACCAACATAGGATTGCTCTGTCCGCTCCCGGTCTGCGTACAGGAACCGTATCCTGTGTATAGGTGTGGATGTGCCACGTGATCCATAGGAAATACTGCTTATACTAAGGCTGTTGTTTTGGGTTGTATATTCATAACTCACCCTTAACCCCTGTGGATTTTCCCAATAGCTAATGGCATAATCGGTACGGGATTCAGAGTCCTCGGTTTGTCCGTAATAGGCAAAGGATCCGTCCGGGTATTCCACCTTAAAATGTGAAGGCCCATTTCTTAAACCGAGAAGACTTCCGGAGCCAAAAGAGGTAATCCTGATGTTCGAAAAATTTTCGGTTTCATATTCTGCCCCATTGTCCCCATAGGTGCCGCTTTTTAGCATGAGTCTTTGTCCGTCCAATGAAAATCGGTCTAACCTATCAAAATCTACCGGGTCTATACTATTGTCATGAAATTTTGTGGAAGGGATCCTTGTAATGACTGAAATACCGGATACATTCCACCCGTATCCTGCAAGTCCGTTACCGCCCTGGCTGTTATAGGTAAGTGCGAGTTCGGGTTGCACACCATTAATACCTTCAGGTACTGCTACAGGAATGGTGTAGGCGGCACCCCCGGTAAGGGAAACGGACAACTGGCCCGGTGTTTCGCCAATGCCTGAAGCGCTGCTTCGGTTTGCAGTGGTATTCTTTGTTGAAAGTTGTGACCCTGAAACACTCAGTACTTCTGTCTCTATGGAAGACACAGAAATTTTTTTGTAGTTGCTTTTATCGTTTAATCTGTTTTTTTCCTGTGAGTGTGAAAGGAAAGCACAGAGAATGGCAGCAAGAAAGAGTAAAGATTTCTTCATTCGTTTATTTTTTTAGGATGTTGAATGATTGTTGTTCCCCGTTATTATAGGTGACTACAAGAAAATACACCCCTGGGGTATAGCCATGAAACTTTAGATTCAGCACGCCACGGGTATAACTAATTTTATAAGATTGTTGTAGCTTGTTGTCCAGGGAATATAGCTCTATTGTTACAGGCTGTTTGTCCGGATTTTCTATCCAGTCTATATGCAACTCATCAATAACCGGATTAGGATAGGCTATAACCTTACTCGTTTTTTCTTCTTCAATTTCTGAATCATCTTCTGCTATTACTTCCGGCTCTTGTTCCGGTATTTCCTCTTCCTCTTCCTCCACTTCTTCAGGACAGTTAATACAGAGCATATCTTTTAAAACCTGGTTACCGGCCGGGTCGTAGTTAAATGAGAGTTTTCTTTCCTGTGCCCGAAGGCCGGTAATAAAAAGTACCGTAATAAAGAGAAGTAATTTTATATCCATGTTGTAAGATTTAGATCTTCAAATATAAAATTTAATTCTACCCGTAGAATATTCTTACATAGTCTTACAACGATATTTTCTTACTTTTTATCTAAAAATTGGGAAATTTTGAAAGATTTTAGGATTTTCAGGAAAATTTTGATTGTTAATAGAGAATATTTTCTCTTTTCTATTAGCGGTGGCTTCGAGAGCTACCTTATTTTAATAAAATGATCCCGTTGTTTAGGGCGATGTCGGGATATAATTAATTTTTTTTCAACCCGCAGTATCACAATTTTAAAAAGGAGTTTCTATCTTTGCGGCAATGAGTAAAACGATGGTCTCAGAAATTTTTAAGCAGTCTTTGCAACAGCAAAAACTGGAGAAAGCTATTGCCTTATCGCAAAGCAAAACTCATTTAAAAGGCCTTGTAGGATCTTCACTGTCTTTTGTTATTGCCAATGCTTTTAAACAATCAGAACTCCCATTTCTCCTTCTCTTAAATGACAAGGAAGAGGCAGCTTATTACCTGAATGACCTTGAACAATTGATCGGGGAAAAAGAGGTTTTCTTTTATCCCGGAAGCTACAGGCGCCCTTACCAGATTGAAGAAACGGATAATGCCAATATTTTACTTCGTGCTGAAGTTTTAAACAGGATCAATTCCAGGAAAAAACCGGCACTGATTGTTACATATCCCGATGCCATTTTTGAAAAAGTGGTAACACGAAAAGAATTAGAAAAAAACACACTCAAAGTACAGGTAGGAGATAGCCTTTCTCTTGATTTTGTAAATGAAGTATTGTTTGAGTATAATTTTAAACGGGTTGATTTTGTTTCCGAACCGGGGGAATTTTCTGTTCGTGGGGGTATAGTAGATGTATTTTCATTTTCGCATGATGAACCCTATCGTATTGAATTTTTTGGTGATGAGGTTGACAGCATCCGGACTTTTGATGTAGAGACCCAGTTATCTGTTGATAAGATCAAAAAAATAGGTATTATACCTAATGTAGAAAATAAATTACTGGAAGAAAGCAGGGAGAGCTTTTTAAAGTATATTTCCAACAAAACAGTTGTTTTTATTAAAAACCTTGATTTTTTAAGCGGTAGGTTAGACGGCTTGTTTGCCAAGGCAGAAGAGAGTTTTAAAAACATTTCAAATGAAGTTAAACATGGTACTCCCGGGGAACTGTTTTGTTCTTCAGAATTGATAAAAAAGCAGTTGCTGGATTTTAATCTGGTTGAAATCGGAAGTCAATCCTTTTTAAAAGCAGAGGACCTAATCGCCTTCAATACCAAACCCCAACCTTCCTTCAATAAACAATTTGACTTGCTTATTGAAAATCTGCATGAAAACCAGAGAGAGGGCTATACAAATTATATTTTTTGTGTAAGTGAACAACAATCCAAACGTTTTCACGATATTTTTGATGATGTGGACCAGGATGTGCATTACAAAACCGTAGTTTTTTCTATGTACCAGGGTTTTATTGATCCTGAAAATAAAATAGCCTGTTATACCGATCACCAGATCTTTGAACGCTACCACAAATTCCATTTAAAAAGTGGCTATGCAAAAAAGCAAGCCATTACACTTAAGGAATTAACCAGCCTTCAGGTAGGGGATTATGTAACGCATATTGACCACGGTATCGGTAAGTTTGGCGGACTTCAGAAAATTGATGTTGAAGGCAAAATGCAAGAGGCTATAAAACTTATTTACGGTGAACGTGATATTCTATATGTGAGTATCCATTCCCTGCATAAAATATCAAAATACAACGGTAAAGACGGTAAACCACCCAAAATTTACAAGTTAGGGTCCGGTGCATGGAAAGCTCTTAAGCAAAAAACTAAAACAAAGGTTAAGGAAATAGCATTTAACCTTATCAATTTATATGCAAAAAGACGTACCGCTAAAGGTTTTCAATACGGCCCAGATACGTATTTACAAAATGAACTCGAAGCCTCCTTTTTATATGAAGATACCCCGGACCAAAGTAAAGCAACGGACGATGTCAAAGCCGATATGGAAAGTGAGCGGCCTATGGACCGGCTTGTTTGTGGAGATGTTGGTTTTGGAAAAACCGAAGTAGCTATCCGGGCTGCGTTTAAAGCGGTAGATAACGGAAAACAAGTGGCTGTTCTGGTTCCCACTACCATTCTGGCTTTTCAGCACCAGCAAACATTTTCAGAACGTTTACATGATATGCCTGTTACAGTAGATTATTTAAACCGTTTCAGGACTGCAAAAGAAAGAACAGATGTTTTAAAGAGGCTTTCAGAAGGAAAAATAGATATCATCATAGGGACGCATCAACTGGTAAACCCAAATGTAAAATTTAAAGACTTAGGATTACTTATTGTTGATGAAGAGCAAAAATTTGGAGTAGCAGTCAAGGAAAAACTGAAAACTTTGAAAGAAAATGTGGATGTATTGACCTTAACGGCCACACCCATACCGCGTACACTTCAGTTTAGTTTAATGGCAGCGAGGGACCTGTCTGTTATTACAACCCCTCCACCAAACCGGTACCCGATTGAAAGTCACGTCACTCAATTTAATGAAGAAGTTATAAGGGATGCCATCTCTTATGAAATTCAGCGTGGCGGGCAAATATTCTTTATCCATAATCGTATCGAAAACATCAAAGAAGTGGCAGGAATGATACAGCGCCTTGTTCCGGATGCAAAAATTGGGATTGGCCATGGGCAAATGGATGGAAAGAAGTTGGAGAAATTGATGCTTGCTTTTATGAGCGGCGAGTTTGACGTCCTGGTTTCAACTACGATTGTTGAAAGCGGCCTCGATGTTCCGAATGCAAACACCATTTTTATCAACAATGCCAATAATTTTGGATTGTCCGATCTTCACCAGATGCGGGGCAGGGTTGGGAGAAGCAATAAAAAGGCATTTTGCTATTTCATCATACCACCTTATTCAGTAATGACAGAAGATGCTAGGAAACGTATTCAGGCACTCGAGCAGTTTTCCGATTTGGGGAGCGGAATTAATATTGCCATGAAAGACCTCGAAATTAGAGGTGCCGGAGACTTACTGGGTGGTGAGCAAAGCGGATTCATCAATGAAATGGGATTTGATACCTATCAGAAAATTTTAAGTGAAGCTATTGAAGAACTTAAGGAAAATGAGTTTAAAGAACTTTACAATATAAAAGAAGAAGATAGAGACTATGTTAAAGATACACAGATAGATTCTGATTTTGAATTACTATTTCCGGATGATTATATAAACGATATTTCCGAAAGGCTTAATCTATACAATGAATTAAGCAATATTAAAAATGAAGATGAGCTCAATGCCTTTGAAAGCCGTTTGGTTGACAGGTTTGGAAACATGCCCGAAGAAGCCGTTGATTTGCTCAATAGTGTTCGCATTAAATGGATAGCTAATAAAATGGGATTGGAAAGGCTCGTTTTAAAACAGGGTAAAATGATAGGTTATTTTATTTCCGACCAGCAAAGCAGTTTTTATCAGAGCCCAGGTTTTCATAAAGTATTACAATTTGTCCAAAAGAATTCAGGAATATGTAAAATGAAGGAAAAGCAAACCCGTACTGGCCTAAAATTACTCTTAACGTTTGATAAGATCCATTCCGTTGACAAAGCTTTGATAGTCATAACTCCTTTCATTCCAGTAGAAATGAATGAATAATATATTAAAATAAAATTGTATTTTTATTAATAATAAATTTCATATCATGGATATAAAATCTGAAATAAGCTGGATAAAAAAAGAGTTAAATAAAGTAAAGGATCCTGATTTTATTCAGACTGTTAAAAGCATGTTACAAAACAGGGAAAAAGTTACCAAAGCATACTTAGAAGCATATAACAATGATATTTTTCTTGCAGAAGAAGATATTGAAAATGGCTATGTCCATGATCATGATGATGTAGCAAAAAAGATCCAGGAATGGAAAAAAAGATAGTATGGTCAAATACTGCCTTGCTTCAACTGGATAATATTCATTTATATATATTAAAAAAATTAAAATCTGTTACTACTGCCAATAAAGTTGTTGAATCAATTTATAAATCGGTAACAATTCTAAAAAGCCAATCTGAAATTTTCCCTCTGGATATTTATAAAAGCTTTAATAAAGGTAATTACCGGGCTTTTGAAATTTTTTCCTATAGAATATCATATCGGGTAGAATACAATACAATTTTTATAGTTAGAATAAGGCATACCAAGCGCGATAAGTTGGATTACTAAATCATTTAACATAACATTTCAAAACCCTATTGAAAATTAGCGTAACTTTTTAAGGTTAATATTTTGTGAGATGGATAAAGCTATTTACAGCGAAACTTTTGTGTCTACGATGTTTGATAGCATGAGTTTGTCTTATGAAAAAATGAATACGATCACGTCATTTGGGTTTTATCCACTCTGGCGCAGGCAGGCTGTTAAAAAAATAAAGATCAGGCAGGGAGACCATGTAGCAGATTTAATGACTGGTATTGGCGAATGTTGGGAATCCATACTCAAAAAAACCGGAAAAACCGGAAAACTTATAGCTCTTGATTTCTCTATAGGCATGCTTAAAAAGGCAAAATTCAGAAAACAAAAATATACAGACTATCAAATTGAAGTATTACAAGAAAGTGTTTTTAACAATTCCATTAATTCCAATTCGCTGGATGCAGTTATCTGTGCGTATGGAATGAAAACTTTTACAGAAGAGCAAATAACCCTGTTTTCAAAGGAAATAAGCAGAATTTTAAAAAGCAAAGGGCAGTTTAGCTTGGTTGACGTTTCCTTGCCGCGAAACAAATGGCTCCAAAAGGTTTATCTGTTTTATATTTCTGAAATGATTCCGTTACTCAGCAAATGGTTTGCAAAAGGAGATGAAAGTTATAAGATGCTGGGAATATATTCCAGGAACTTTAAAAACGCAAAAAAAACCGCTCAACTCTTTGCTGAAAGCGGTCTTCATGTGAATTATTGTGAATACTTTTTTGGCTGTGCCACCGGTATTTATGGTAGTAAACCTTAAAGCGTTTTAAGATCTTTCATCACTTTAAATGCTTTATCAATCTGATCTTCTGCTACAATAATAGTAAATTCATTTGTAGTAGATATCACTTCATTAATAATAATACCTTCCCATGCCAGTCTCTGAAAAATAAAATAATAAATTCCGGGAATCCTGACATTATCTTCAGGCAGTTTAACGCTGATGGAGGATAAATCACCCTCTTTTTGCGTCATTTTTTCATCTTTAAAAAGACTTTCAACAGTTTCATTCAAAGAGTTGCTGATTACAATATTGGTTTCATTAACTCCTCGTGATGAGGTATAAAATACATCCTTGTTGTTGTTTATTTCCTGAAGTAGTTGTGCTTGCTTGTTAAGAATAGTATCAGAAACTAAAAAAGTATAATCTGTAAGTGATGAACGGACTGTGATTTCACCAATATTTTTTAATACTTTAAGGATTCTGTGTGTAGCCCTGAACTCTAATTCAGCCGAAAGCCTTTTTAATGCCATTACAATTGCACCGTTTCGGACATCTTTTCCTAATTCAGTTTCAATTTCACCTTTAATATTTCTGGATAATGAAGTAAGGTTAATAATTCCCTGCGCCAGTGCACTTTGCAAAAATGGTTTTGACTTGATGTAATTTTCAACTACGGAGGATATAGTTTTCATGGTGTTAAATGGTTCTGTTATTTTATTTGGCAAATATAAATAAATTTAACAAAAAAGAAAAAATAAAACGGAATGTTTTATTTGTAACAATGCTAAAAATGATAAAAAGCACTTTCATAATGCTCAATATCAAATCTTTGGCCTGTTTTTATTACAGAAATAATATCAAAACGAACCTCAGAGTCCAATTCATTTTTCATTACATATTCGTTTATTGCCTTAACCAGTAATTTAATTTTCTTCTTTTTTACCGAATCTTCAGGCCTTTCAAGAAAATTCTCTTTTCTTCCTTTTACTTCAACAACGGCAATAATATCATTCTTAAAAGCAATGATATCAATTTCAGCTTTCTGAAAGCAATAATTTCTATCTAATATTTCATAACCTTTTTTAATCAGGTAATCAGTAGCTACTTGTTCAGCTTCTTTTCCAAATTCGTTATGCCTGGCCATTTTGTTACTGCATTATTGGTTATTATTAAGTTATTGAAACTTCACACCTCTATAGAAAGCCTACGCATCAACATTCATTTCAATTTCGTTCATTCAATTTCCACCCTTTAAATCTACAGCCGGATCAATCTTCTTTTAATTTTTTTCTTGCGGTAGATAGAATCCAGACAGTGTCATTTTAAATTTTAAACATAAGATTTTTAAGATCATAGCGTTATAACACCATTCATGAAATTAACTAAAAAGATTTAAAATTATATTTTTTTTGTATATTTCAACAACTAATTTAACCTTTTGACTATGGTACTTGTCCCCACATGCAATTTTGCCACGCTAGATGTGTATGTCCCAACTGCAGAAAAACCTTGGGATCAGAAAAGAGCAAAACATGCATATAAAAGACTTGCTTTTGGAGCTTCAAATGCCCAAATAGCTGCAGCTTTAGCGCAATCTCCAGCAGATTTTATTGATAGTTTAATTGACGAAGCAATGAGTTTGCCAGTTACACCTGCCCCGGAATGGGGATATTGGAGCGTTCAGGATTATATAGACAATGAACTGGTTTACAACGAAGAATTGCAAAGAAGCCAGAATGGACAAATGAAATTCCAGTTTGTAAGGGACTTGGATAATGACGGGTTAAGAGGCAGGCTTACAAAATTCTGGAGCAATCATTTTGTCACAGAAATTGGTTTATATGATTGTCCTTCCTATCAGTATCAGTATTACAATATGTTACAACGGCATGCGCTCGGTAATTTCAGGGATTTTGTACATGAAGTAGGAATTAATCCCGCTATGCTGGTATATTTAAACGGATTTGACAGTACTAATAATGATCCCAATGAAAATTATGCACGTGAGTTGTATGAACTTTTTACACTAGGGGAAGATAATGGATATACCCAGCAGGATATTGTTGAAACCTCAAGGGCATTAACAGGATATAATGTGCAAACAGCGCAGTGCGGAGAAATATCCTTTGATGAAACTACATTTGATGCCGGCAGTAAAACCATTTTCGGGCAAACCGGAAATTGGGGATATGATGATGTAATCGATATCCTTTTTACGGAAAGAAGGCAACTTATAGCACGCTTTATTTGTGAAAAATTATATAAATATTTTGTATCCCCAAATGTAAATGAGGAAATCATCAATGAACTGGCTGCAGATTTTGAAACAGACTTCGAAATTGAACCCATGCTCAGAAGGTTACTTAAAAGTGAACATTTTTTTGATGATACTGCCATTGGAGTGCTTATAAAGAGTCCGTATGATTTAACTATTGGTTTTTTACACGATACGGGCTTTACATATGAAGAAGATGAATTAAGGCATTTTATGAGTATTAATGATGGACTGGGGCAACATTTATTTAATCCTATTGATGTAGCCGGATGGCAAGGCAATCATGACTGGGTAAAAACAGATACAATGGTAGGCAGATGGCGGGCTTTTATGCAGTATTTCAATTTTATTTGGGAATTTCATCGCGAAGAGTTAAGAAATTTTGCAATTGAGCTGGCTGATGGTAATCTAAATGATGCTAATTATGTTGCAAGGGCCATTGTAGATCGTTTGGTTCCCAATGGATTGGAAACAGAAGATGCATACCAGGTAGCAATTGATGTTTTTAAACTGGAGATACCCGAATATTATTTTAATGACGGTTCCTGGAACTTAGTAGATGAGGTAGAAGCACCAAGGCAGGTTTTTTCACTCATTAGTCATATAATAAAACTACCCGAATTTCAATTAAAATAACCGCCATGTGCAACGACCATAACCACACCCCGAAAAAAACACCCGAGAATTTTGATAAAAGTCTTGGAAAAGAACATAATAGTGAACATATTAAATGGAGTAGAAGATCCTTTATACAAGCTTTAGGTCTTGTAGGCGGAGGTTCGGTCATGCTGGGAGCAACCCCATTAATAGCATCAAACCCCTCCCGTCTGGGAAAAGCATTGGCAGCAGCCGAAACAGACCGTGTTCTAATAATTATAAGATTAAAAGGAGGTAATGACGGACTTAATACCATTGTTCCTGTTTATGATTATGATGTATATGCCAACAACAGGCCTACTATCCGAATTCCGGAGAATAACCTCATAAGGCTCGATGATAATTTTTCAATGCCCAATTTTATGGGAAGTTTAGAACGTATGTGGGGTGACGGGGAAATGAAAGCTATACATGGTGTTGGTTATCCCGATCAAAGTTTATCACATTTCAGGGGTACGGATATCATAGCATCGTCTGTAAGCAACAGTATAGTAGAAACAGGCTGGCTGGGACGCTATTTTCAGGAAGTATATCCCGAGTTTAGGGATAATCCACCGCCAATGCCCGCAGCGATAGAAATTAACAATGAAGACCTCACTTTTGATGGTGATGACGATATAAATTATGCTTTTTCACTTGCGAATCCTAATCAATTGGAAAGTATAGCCGAAAGCGGACTCTTATACGGGCTTCCGGATATGGAGAATTGTACCTATGCAGAACAATTGACATACTTACGCACAGTTGCAAATTCAACAGCTAATTACTCAGGGGTTATTCACCAGGCGTATCAGCGGGCATTAAATTCCGTAGCATATGCCGATAATATTTTAGCCAAACAGCTGGCTATTGTAGCCAGGCTTATAAAAGGGCAATTAGGCACTAAAATTTATATGGTTTCTCTGGGAGGTTTTGATACACACGGAAATCAGATAGAAGATCATGCCAACTTAATGACCATAGTTTCAGACGCAGTAAAAGATTTTTATGATGATTTACGTATAGATCAAATAGATGGTGATGTACTTACCATGACCGTCTCGGAATTTGGCCGTAGGGTTGCACAAAACGGTTCGTCAGGAACAGATCACGGTACAGCATCATCAGTTTTAATGTTTGGAAGCGGACTTAACGGAAATGGTTTTGTAGGAGAACATCCTAGCTTAACTGATTTAGACGGTGGAGGAAATTTAAGGTTCACTACAGATTTCAGGGATATATATCATACCGTTTTGAGTCAGTGGTTGTGTGTAGACCCTGCCTTAGTAAATGCAGCGTTTATGGGTAATACATATCAAAATATAGATATGGGCTTCCTGTGTGGTGAACCACCGATTACTACGAATCCCATGGATGACAGCATATTCCATACTGCAGTTTATGACCAACTGGTTAATGATGTTTATGTTGTATACAGGGCCCCAACCACAATGCATGTAGATGTAAAACTCTATAATATGTTAGGTCAGGCGTTGGGAACGTTACAAAATGAAGTGGTTTTTCAGGGAGAACACAGGGTGAGTGTAAAAGAAAACATTCATATGATCCTAGCACCCGGTCAATACATATATAAAATAACCACCTTAGACGATAAATACACGAATTCCATACTAATCCGTTAGTATTTGTTTTAATCTAAGGTTCATTCAACTATATTATTTTATACCTCAATAAAATCATTATTTTTGTGGCTTCAATAATTATATACAGATGTTACAAAATCCAAAAAGGTATACAATAACGGCAGCATTGCCATACACAAATGGACCCATTCATATAGGACATTTAGCAGGAGTATATGTTCCTGCCGATATTTATTCCAGGTATTTACGGTTAAAAGGGAACGATGTAGCATTTGTTTGCGGAAGTGATGAACATGGTGTGGCCATCTCCATGAAAGCAAAAAAAGAAGGTGTTACACCCAAAGAAATCATTGATAAATACCACGCCATTATAAAGAAATCTTTCGAGGATTTTGGAATATCATTTGACAATTACTCCCGGACTTCAGCCGAAGTTCACCATGAAACTGCATCAGATTTTTTTAAGAAAATGAACAGTGAAGGTAAATTTCTGGAAGAAACTACCGAACAACTTTATGATGAAGAAGCAAACCAGTTTTTGGCAGACCGGTTTGTAATAGGAACATGCCCCAAATGCGGAAATGAAGAAGCTTACGGAGACCAATGTGAAAGTTGCGGCAGTTCATTGAATGCTACCGATTTAATCAACCCGAAATCTACCATATCCGGCACAAAGCCCAGCCTTAAGCAAACTAAACACTGGTTTTTACCCTTAGACAAGTACGATAGTTTTTTAAGACAATGGATATTAGGAGAGCATAAAAACGACTGGAAACCCAATGTGTACGGACAGGTAAAAAGCTGGTTAGATGACGGCCTTAAAGCAAGGGCAGTAACCCGCGACCTCGATTGGGGAATACCTGTGCCTGCCGAAGGTGCTGAAGGAAAAGTTTTATATGTTTGGTTTGATGCACCCATAGGATATATCTCGTCCACCAAAGAATGGGCGAAAAGAGAAGGAAAGGATTGGGAACCTTACTGGAAAGATAAAGAAACGAAACTCGTGCATTTTATTGGGAAAGACAACATCGTTTTTCACTGCATAATCTTTCCGGTAATGCTTAAGGCAGAAGGAAGCTATATCCTTCCGGAAAATGTACCGGCCAATGAGTTTTTAAACCTCGAAGGAAATAAACTTTCAACCTCAAAAAACTGGGCCGTTTGGCTGCATGAATACCTTGAAGAGTTTCCCGGCCAGCAAGATGTGCTTCGCTATGCATTAACAGCCACTGCCCCCGAAACTAAAGACAACGATTTTACCTGGAAAGATTTTCAGGCGAGAAATAACAATGAACTCGTTGCCGTTTTCGGAAATTTTATTAATCGGGTAGTAGTGCTAACCAATAAGTACTATGGAGGGATAGTTCCACAACCGGGTAAATTATCCGGTATTGATACTACCACTTTAGATGAGCTGAGAAAATTTCCTGCAATTTTAGAGTCCTCCATTGAAAGATACCGCTTCAGGGAAGCCTCGCAGGAACTTTTAAACGTTGCAAGATTGGGAAATAAATACCTGGCCGATGAAGAACCCTGGAAAATCATTAAAGAAGATGAAGAACGGGTAAAAACAATTATGTTTGTCGCCTTGCAAATAGCATCGGCATTAGCAATTTTAAGCGAACCTTTTTTGCCTTTTACTTCCAATAAGCTTAAAAAAATACTTAATGTCACATCGAGCGCCCGCCTGAATGACAAAGTCGGGCAGGCAGTCGAGATGTCATGGAATGCAGTTACTTCCCAGGAAACACTCCTTCATTCAAAACACAAAATAGGTGAAGCCGAGCTGCTTTTCTCAAAAATAGAAGATACCGACATTCAAAAACAATTAGACAAACTGGAAGCCACTAAAAAAGCCAACGAATCAGAAAACATGGAAACAGCACCACAAAAAGAAACCATAACTTTTGAAGATTTTTCAAAGCTCGATTTAAGAGTGGGAACCATTATTGAAGCCGAAAAAATGCCTAAGACCAAAAAATTATTGGTTTTAAAGGTTGATACAGGTATAGATGTGCGTACCATAGTCTCCGGTATTGCCGAAAGTTTCAGCCCCGAAGATATTATAGGGAGAAAAGTAACTGTTCTTGTAAACCTTGCTCCTAGAGCCCTGAAAGGCATAAACAGTGAAGGTATGATCCTGATGACTCAAAATAAAGAAGGGAAACTCGTATTTGTGAACCCAGATGAAGAAAATATTAGTAATGGAGTTACAATAAATTAAACTTGAATAAATTAAAAGCAGGAGTTTGCCAAATATTGGTTCAGAAAGATAGAGGGTCTCATTGAAAACACAAAATTCTGATTAGTACTAACTTAAACACACAAAAAATGAAAAAATTAATTTTTACAGTAGCTATCATCCTGGCTTCCCAATTTGGAATGGCCCAAGATGCTTTTAAAGAAGATGTTATAAAAGTTCTAAAAGCTTCCGGGTCGGGAGCACAAATGGAGTTAGCTAAAGAAGAAGTAATGGGAAGTATTCCTGAAGATAAAAGAGCTGATTTTTCAAAAGATTTTGATGCATCGTTACCAGCTTTATATGATAAAATGGCAAAAATATACATGGAAGCTTTTACCCATGATGAGGTTAAAAAAATGCTGGAGTTTTATGAGTCCCCGGTAGGAAAAAAAGTAACTGAAAAAGCAGGTGAATTAGCTAGTAAGAATATGGCCGCAGGTCAGGAGTGGGGTATGGAACTTCAAGGTATAATGATGAAGTATATGCAATAATTGTTTGTAGAACTTTATTAATTATTTTTATCATTTTAACACCTATTCGGAATTAAACAGGCCTTTTATCATGAGAGGCTAAAATTTATTATCCCAAAAGCGAAATATCCTGACTTATTAAGATAAGTGTAACTGAACTCTGCATTTAATCCTGTAAATTTATAGGTTGTAAACTATGGTTGGATAAAGCAGGTGTATGCCAGGCAAAAGTAAAATCAAGAAAAATAAATTTTTAAGAACCCTTTCAAAAATTGTAATTGGGTTGCTTTTATTTTTTGTTGCACTCATTCTTTTTATCAGAAGTCCATGGGGACAGGACATTATTGTAGGCAGGGTTGTTAAATATGTATCCGGCAAAACCGGTACAGAAATAAACATTGACCGCCTTTTTGTAACCTTTTCAGGCAATGTATACCTGAAAGGCCTTTATCTTGAAGATGAAAAAGGAGATACATTAGTGTATTCCCGGGAACTCGAAGCTTCTATTGCTCTTGCTCCGCTTATTCGGATGGAAAAAATAAATATTAAGTCAGTAGATTGGTCCGGCTTAAATGCCAATATCCATCGCAACGAAACAGGGAGGTTTAACTTTGATTTTATAGCAGAAGCCTTCGCAACCCCACAGGATACCACCCAAACCCAAAGCCCGGAACTTATAATAGGCACCTTGGATTTCAATGATTTTGATGTAGATTATAACGATGAATTTGCCGGGATACAAAGTTCATTGCAACTCGGTACATTACTTCTGGAAGTTGAGGAAATGGATTTTACCGAAATGATTTTTAGTGTAGGTGATGCTGAAATAACAAATTCTACTATTGTTTACAATCAAACCACAACAAAAGAAACAGATACTGTATCACAATCTCAGGCCACTACATTACCGGTTATAAATGTAGGGGAATTGAAAATTGAAAATGTAAAAGCTACTTATAATGCCGGCCCGGATCAGTTTTTTGCGGATGTTAACATTACCAGCTTCTTATTGGAGTCGCCGGAAATGAACCTCAAAGAACAAATTCTAAACCTCGATAACCTGGAGCTCAATGATTCGGATATAGTTATCCGATTGCCATTTTCAGATGACGTATCAACTAGAGATTCTGTACCTGCAGCTCCTTCAAAATTTACCTGGCCTGAATGGAATATAGGTGCAAATACTATCTCCTTGAAGGAAAATAACATTCTTTTTCAAAGCGGAAGCCAATCCCCTCAAACAGGCATTTTTGATCCGCAGGCTTTAGAATTCACAAATCTTACTTTCATTGCAGAAAATCTATTGCTTGAACCTAATAATGCAAAAATGCAACTGGAAGAACTCTCTTTTCAGGAGAGTGGCTTCAACCTTAATAGAATTGCATTTAATTTAGAATTGAACAACACATCCCTTGCCCTATCTGATTTATTGATAAATACAAATAAAAGCAGAGTAAATGGTACTATACAATTAGGTTACCAGTCTATTGATCACTTTTTGGATAATCCCGAACAGACTGCTGTAAAATTGGATTTACCCGATTTTAGAATAGCCATGGATGAAATTTTTATATTTCAACCGAAACTCGCAAATAACCACTACTTAAACACGCTCTCCCAAAAAGACATAACGGGCACTATCCGCCTGGCAGGAACTCTTAAACAGATCCAATTGGCTGAAACCAATGTACAGTGGGGAACAACAACTGGAATTACTGTTGAGGGTTCTGTAGATGATGTTGTAAATCCGGATCAACTTCATTTTGACTTAGATCAATTTGTTGTGAAATCCCAAAAAACAGATGTAGAAAAGTTTTTGCCTGAGAATAATTCAGGTGTCGATATTCCTGAAGTCCTGATCATACGAGGAAACCTCACGGGCGGTCTTAATGATTTCTCAACCACTACTGTTCTTACCACCCCCGAAGGGGATATTGAGGTTGATGGAAATTTTACCAATACTGATATACTGGTATTTGATGCAACTTTAAATGTAAATTCCCTGGAACTTGATAAAATACTTAAGAATCCCAAATTGGGGACGGTTACATTTGTAGCCAAAGCTTCCGGTAAAGGATCCGGTGTAAATACGCTCGACGCTACGCTGGAATCAGATTTTACTACCCTGGAGTTCAGTAATTACGACTTTTCAAACCTATCCTTAACCGGGGATATGAAAAATGGAAACGGACATGTAGATTTAAGATATAAAGATGAAAACCTCAACTTAACCGGGAAAGTAAACATACAACTGGATTCTGTCTCCCCACATTATACTGCAATTATAGATGTAATAGGTGCAGATTTATACGCATTGGGCATCACGCGACAGGATATCAGGACCCGGTTTTTGCTGAATGCCGGTTATGAAGGGACTTCATCCGATTTTCACCTCAATGCAGATATCACAGATGGGGTAGCCGTATATAATAATGATGCCTATAACATTGGCGACTTTAGTGTCCAGGCAAATGTTAAAAATGACAGTACCCGGGCATATGTATCAAGTAGGGTTATGGACGCATTTTTAATTTCAAATTCCAATCCGCAGGAACTTACAGCAGCTCTGAAAAGGCAGTTAGGGCGACATATGTCTGACTCTCTTAGTGTCCAGCAGGATAGTGTGCAAAAACCAGCAACTATGGAACTGAACATGGTAATTCGTCAAACCCCGGTTCTTGAAGAAGTTTTTATGCAAGGACTTGAAAGATTAGATACAGTAACTGTGGCTATAGATTTTAAAGAAGCTGAAAACACACTTGACGCACATGTATCGGCTCCATTCATAAAATATCAAAAAGGTATTGTAGACAGTTTATATCTTGATGTAAATTCTGATCCTACCAATCTGAAGTTCAATTTGGGTTGGGCAGGTATAACCTGGGATCCACTTTCACTTAAAAGAACCTCTTTTGAAGGAGTGGTAGATAATAAAACCATCCTTCTCGATTTCAATGCATTTGATGAAAACGAAATGCTGGCCCATATTCAATCTGAAATACAAATAGCACAAGACAGTATACAGGTTCATGTGAATCCTGAAGGTTTATTACTGAATAAGGCGCCCTGGGATATTTCTTCCGGAAATCAAATACTGATCGCTACCAAGTTTATAGATTTTAATGATTTTATAATTAACAGGAACCAACAGGAGATAGCCATTACCACTACCATTAGTGCTCAAAACACCGAGAAACTGGATATTAACTTCGAAAATTTTAAATTAAGCACATTCACGTCCTTACTCAATCCGGACGAAAGATTAGCGACGGGAATGCTAAAAGGAAATTTTAGCGTGAATGACCCTTATGGAGATTCCGGAATCATAGCGGGACTTACAATTGATAGTCTTAAAATACTGGAAGTTCCCCTGGGGCAGCTCACAATAGATGCTACTTCAAAGAGTAGGGAGAGATATGATTTTGACCTTGCTTTAAAAGGTGGTAATGCTGATTTGGACCTAACTGGAGATTACATAGCTGCAGAAAGCGGTGCACTGCTTAACCTTGATTTATCTCTCAATGAAGTACAGGTTAAAACAATTGAAGGATTTACAGAAAATATTATCTCAAATACAGAAGGAATTCTGTATGGAAATATAAAAATTACCGGTACAACTACCGATCCACAGTATGAAGGCGTTATAAATTTTAAGGATGCAGGTTTTGTGATAAACAGCCTGAATTCTAAATTCTTGTTGGCAGAGGAAAGTTTGAAGCTGAACAATGAAGGAGTGTATTTTGATAACTTCACCATTGTAGATACCGACAGTAATACATTTCAACTGGATGGAACAATTTTCACTGAAGAACTTACAAATCCCGCTTTTGACCTGACTTTAAAAGCTGATGATTTCCAGGCAATAAATGCATCAGAGGGAGATAATGACCTTTTTTATGGAAAGGTAAATCTGAGCGCAGATTTAAGTGTTAAAGGGGATTTAACATTGCCTGTAGTAAATGGAAGTGTTCAAATCAGCGAAGGGGCAAACTTTACTGTTATAGTTCCGGAATCCAGAGTAGATGTCATAGAGCGTGAAGGGGTGGTAATATTTGTAAACCGTGAGAATCCTGATGCTATTCTTACAAGAACATCAGAAAATGAATCAACCACTGCAATATTGAAAGGATATGATATAGATGCGTCCATTAAAGTCGAAAACGATGCCGTTTTTAATATCATCATTAATGAAAGGACCGGGGATAATTTCCAGGTTAAAGGGGAAGGAGATTTCAATTTCTCGGTCGAGCCGAATGGAAGGGTAAGATTAGCAGGAAGGTATGTAATTGAAGACGGACATTATGAAGCCAGCCTTTATAACCTGATAAAAAGGAGATTCGATATTGTATCAGGAAGTACTATTACATGGAATGGTGCCCCCCTGGAAGCATCACTGGATGTAAGAGCACTATATAATGTCAAAACTTCTGCGGCACCATTAATGGCAACCCAGACATCCGGTGAAAGTGCAGCAATTGCCAGCCGGTACCAACAGGAACTTCCTTTTTTGGTATATCTCAATGTAGAGGGAGAACTTCTTAAACCTGAAATATCATTCAACCTTGATATCCCTGAAGATGAACAAGGAGCATTGGGTGGCGAAGTTTATGGCCGGGTTCAGCAGCTCAATAATCAGGAAGAAGAACTTAATAAACAAGTATTCTCTTTGCTGGTACTCAACCGATTTTTTCCCGGTTCTACCAGTGACGGAAGTGCCGGGGGGCCAGCCTCTATAGCACGGGATAACGTAAATAAGGTTTTGTCAGGGCAATTAAACACCTTCTCAAACAAGATTATAGGAAACACGGGCGTGGACCTTGATTTTGGGATAGACAGCTATACCGATTACCAGGGAGAAACTCCTCAAGAAAGAACACAATTAGATGTAAACGCCAGTAAACGACTGTTTAGTGACAGGTTGATTGTACAGGTAGGAAGTGAAGTAGATATAGAAGGCAGTAGCTCCCATACACAGGAAAGTACCCCTATAATTGGAAATGTAAATATTGAATACTTGCTTACTGAAAATGGACGTTTTAGATTAAAAGGATTCAGAAGAAATGAGTTTGAAAGTGTAATTGACGGACAGCTGATTGTTACCGGAATTGCATTTATTTATAACAGGGAATTTAATAAATTCAAAGAGTTATGGAAAAAAACCGTAGAAGAAGATGTTAAAGAAGAAGCAGAAAAAGAAGATAAAAAGATTAAAAAGAAGTAAAAATTGAAACAAACACACCTCATACAAGGCCTGTTTTTAACCATAATGTTTATCATGATTTCATCATGTGGGGTAAAACAATATATGCCCGAAGATGAGTTATTGTATACAGGATCTGAAATAAAACTGGAATCCGAAGCCAAAATAAAAGAACGCAAACGACTCAAAGAAGAATTGGAAAACTTATTCTACCCGGAGCCAAACAGCAAATTTTTGGGTATGAGATTAGGCCTTTGGGCTCATTATAAAGCTCAAAAGGAAAAGCCCGGATTTATTAACAGATTTCTTAATAAGAAAATTGGAGAAGAACCTGTATATCTTTCAGATGTAAATATACCTCAAACAGAAGAACTTATAAATAACAGGTTAGAAAATAGAGGTTTTTTCAGAAATGAAGTAGTTTCTGCAGGAGACAGGGGCGAGAAAACAGCTAGTGTAGAATATACCGCGGGTGTAAGGCAACCCTATACATTAAAGGCTTATCAGTTGGAGAGTTTTGATAGTATACCAGGATATGAAAAAGAATTATATGATCAAATAAAAAGCAAACTAAATGAAACAGTTATTAAAGAAGGTGCCAGATATGACCTGGCAGTTTTAAAATTAGAAAGAGAACGAATTGATAAACACCTAAAACTGGATGGATATTATAATTTTAATGCCGATTTTTTGATTTTTGAAGTAGATACAAATAGGTATGACAATAAAGGATTTGATCTTTTTTTAAGATTGAAAAAAGAAGTACCCGAAAAGTCAAAGATTCCATATAATATAAATTCAGTAAATGTATTTCCAAATTATTCAGTAGATACAGATAGTATAGTAAAAGATACAGTTTCCCTGGAAGGAATAAATTTTATCCAGGATACTACTTTCTTTAAACCAAAAAGACTGGCTCCTTATATTTTATTAAAGGAAGGAGAAAGGTATGATCCAAAAGCATCGCAACTTACAAGCAACAGGCTATCTTCTATTGGCACGTACAAGTTTGTAAACATACGCTATGAGGAAATAAACACGGAAGCCTCAGATGACGGAATAGGAATGCTGGATGCGTATATTCATCTTTCTCCTTTAAATAAACGGGCAATACGTGCAGAATTACAGGCAGTTTCAAAATCAAATAATTTTGCAGGACCAACACTTTCATTAACCTACACCAACAGAAACCTGTTTAAAGGAGGAGAGACATTAAATATTACGGGTAAAGTTGGGTACGAAATGCAAATTGGTGGAGGCGATAATAAAGCATTGAGCAGCACCCAGCTTGGATTAAACACAGACTTAATATTTCCGCGTTTACTTTTTCCGATAAAAATTGTTGACCAGTTTGAATACGCCATACCTAAAACCAAAATAAGCCTAGGGGCAGAGTATTTAAACCGTAGCCAATTGTTTGGTTTGAATTCTTTTACCGGGACCTTCGGATATAACTGGAATGCCAATAAATACGTATATCATGAATTAAATCCTATTAGTATCAATTATGTAAATTTGTCCCGGGTAACTGTTGAATTCCAGGAAATACTGGATAACAATCAATTTCTACGAGGTAGTTTTGAGCAACAATTTATTGCAGGACTCACGTATTCCTTTACATATAATGAACTTGTTGACTCGAAGATAAAACATCCCATATTTTTCAATGCAAACCTTGATGTGGCAGGAAATGTTCTCAAGCTACTCAGTGGAGGAAAAAGTACCTTTTTAGGATTGGAGTATGCGCAGTATGCAAAGACAGATGTGGATATTCGGTACCATTTACGGTTAGGGTCGGCCCAAACCCTGGTAGCCAGACTCTTTGGAGGGATTGGAATCCCTTATGGTAACTCAGAAACCCTGCCATTTTCTAAACAATACTTTTCAGGAGGACCCTATAGCGTCAGGGCATTTCGTATTAGGTCCCTTGGTCCCGGTAGTTACAGGCCGGAATCAGGTGAAGAAGGCACCATTTTTAACCAGTCCGGGGATATACGTTTAGAAGCCAACCTCGAATACAGGTTTCCAATCTATTCATTTTTAAAAGGGGCTGTATTTGCAGATGCTGGAAATGTTTGGCTTTTAAAAGAAAATGATGCGCTTGAGGGTGGAAAGTTTACTTCAGATTTTATGAGTGAATTAGGGGTAGGCGCTGGAGTTGGTTTGCGTGTAGATATTCAGAATTTCGTTATCCGTTTTGACCTCGCTGCACCCATTCAAAAACCATTTTTAGATGAAGGAGAACGTCTGGATTTCGATATAAGCAGTCCTATCTTAAATTTTGCTATTGGTTATCCGTTTTAAACAAAACCTTTACAATTATATTTTTGGCATTGACCGAACTCCATGAAGTTTAGTTGTATAAATACTTCTAATCCATCACTTTTGTATTTTTTACGATTTATATTGTCGGCATTTAACGGTAATTATAAATGGTCAAGGGCTTTTTTTTAGGCCATTTTAAAAAATAATTTCAAAAAAAATGCAATGAATTTGAAAAGCATCGTCTTTATAATTGAAAAACCACTCAAAATAGGTTTTTAAATGGCCTCGGACAGGGAAAACAATAAAAAACTTAAAGAATTTTTCAGTCAGGAATATTATTCGCTTACGGCGTACGTAAACTCTAAACTAAGAGCCAGTGTGAACCGTGATGCCGAAGATATTATCCAGGATGTTGCATTAAAACTATTTTCCGGGGCCGACAGGTACTCACCCATTAACAATGTTGCCGGGTTTGTATACCACTCAATTAAAAATAAAATTATTGATGTAATGAGGGAGAATAAAAAAAACAATAGTTCTATAGAGGAGTACGAACATAAATTAATTGAATTTACTGAGCTGTTATATGATAAGTCCGACAATTCCTATTCCGAAGAAATGAAAGAGGAACTAAAGAGTGCTATTATGACCCTGAAACCGGATTATCGAAACATTATACTTGCAATAGATTTTGAAGGATATACCTATAAAGAATTATCAATAGAAACTCAGATACCCGAAGGAACCCTGATGTCCAGGAGGCATAGGGCAATTTCGCAACTCTATAAAAAATTAGAATTAAAAAAAATAAACGAACTAAATTAAAACAAAATGACAAACTTTTTTAAACATAAAATGAGGCGTAAGTCCCCCGGAGAAATTGCCGGATGGATACTGTTGGGAATAATTGCTGTGGTAGGATTAGCCATACTATTCGGATATATTATTATGTGGCTGTGGAATTGGTTAATGCCGGATTTGTTCGGGTTATCAACTATTAATTACTGGCAGGCAGTTGGGATATTTATACTTTCCAAGATCCTTCTTGGTGGCTGCGGAGGCGGAGGCGGGAAAGAATCTTCCAAAGGTTCAAAATCAGGTTGTAAAAAAGGAGATAAAAGTGATTTTTCCAAATGGAAATATTATGATAAGTTTTGGACAGAAAAAGGAGACCAGGCATATAAGGAATATGTAGAAAATTTACATAAAGAAGATGAGGATGAGACACTGGAAAAGTAATTATGATTAAAAATCGAACGAAAGAAATCAAAAACAGGGTACAAGATGAAATTACTTATATTCCGGACAGACATTAAAACCAAGAAAAAGGCAAAATCCTTAAAACCTCTTTTTAAGGAACACTCTACTATATCTAAATGGACTGTAGATACTGAAGATATAGATAATGTATTAAGAATTGAAGCGGCAGAAAATTTAACAGAGAATGATGTAATTTATTTGTTAAATAACCAGGGTTTTTATTGTGAGCCGTTGGTTGATTGACAGCTATTTGCAGGTAAAATATATAATTTAAAAGTATTGGAGTTTCAAAATTCATCATATTCTTCCCTATGACTGAGAATTCTTAATATGAAAACTATTTGGTTTTCTACAATATAGTGTATTGAATATTTAAAATTACTGAAATGGATTTTCCTGATATTTTTATATCTGATTTGAAACAAGAAAGGGTTCCATTTTAGATAATTGATTTGTGTAATAAAATTATCTAAAAAATTTTCTTCAACACCTTTTATTTTATAATGGCATATTGCTTTAGTGAGGTCTTTTTCCGATTCTTTAGATACTTGTATCTGATAGGTCATTGCGATTTAGAACATTTTCTATGGATGAAAATTCAATCTCCTTTTTTTCAAACTTATCAAGCAAATCGTCCATCATGATTGTATATTCTTTAGATGGCTCCTCAAGAAATTTTGCCTGTTGGATGGCAATATGTTCCAAATAATTTTTTAAACTCCGGTTCTGATTTTTAGCTTCTTTTTCTAAAATACGGAGAATATTTTCGTCTAAATGTAACTCTTTCCTAATCATATTTAAAATTTATACGTATGATATACGTAAATATAGTAAATATTTTATAATTGCTATTTTGAAATGTATATCATCTTTTACTTTGTTGAACTCACTTTAATGAACTCATGTCTATATTTGTCTAAAATGGACATATTTTATATATTTGAATATGAATATAAGTTTCACAAAAAAACAGGAAGAATATATTGCCAAACAAGTTGAGTCTGGTGAATATCAAAACAATAGTGAAGTCATAAGAGACGCATTAAGGCTTCATAGCATTTATCGTGAAAAAGTTATTAATGACTTGAGACAGGAAATTGAAAAGGGCTGGGAAGGCCCCGATAGCAAAAGAACCCTTGAAGAAATAATCGCTTCTAAGAAAAAGAGATAATGTATAAGTATATTTTATCTGAAGAAGCAGAAAAGGATATTGAGGAAATCTTTGATTTTGGCGAATACAAGTTTGGATTTTCACAAGCAATAAAGTACTTAAGTGATCTACAAAACCAGATCGTGGCCATAGCTGTTAATCCAGGAATTGGAAAAAAACGAAATGAAATAAAAATAGGCCTGTACAGTATGCCTTATGCCTCTCACGTAATATTCTATAGGATACTGGATGATCATATTCGAATTGTAAGAATTCTGTATGGGGGTAGAGATTTAGTAAAGTTCTTAACTTAAAAGTTAAGAGGTTTAAACCAATGAAAAGCTATACTGATAGAAATGTTTAAAGTAAAAGCATAGATAACATACACCTAGTATTATGAAGAAGCACATCAATTTGATTCTAAGTGTCAGCTTTTTAATTCTTTTAGGTCTCATAATTTGGATCAATTACCTGATTAAAAATGATGTAGGTGATATAAATTTTGATGGAAGTATTGACAGATCTGATTTCAAAATTTGTAATGAAGATAGAATTTTTCAATATTATTTTGTGAAGACAAGCTATATAGGAGAAAGAAAAGCTATTCGTGAAACAATTCTTGACTATTTAAAACATGAAAATATTGAATTTAATAGAAAGTCAGGCTATATTACTTTTAGATTCATTGTAAATTGTGAGGGACAAGCTGGACGATATCGTTTTAAAGCAGTAGATAAAAAGTTGTTATATACAACTTTTAGTGCTTCAATTATAGAAAAACTAAAAAATGCTGTGATGAAATTAAATAATTGGAAGGCCGGAACTTTAGAAGATGGAACTCCAGTTGATAGTTATTATCAAATTCACTTTAAAATAATTGATGGAAAAATCGTAGATATTTTTTAAGTATGAAAAAATGGCTATATCTTATTAAGATTATATTTTCAATATTATTCATTTTAGGTATTTTACTAATTTGTTATCTTTTGCTAGCTTCTCCAAAGGAAAAACGTTTTTCTTTTGCTGAACACACTCAAGGCATGTTCGTATCTCAAAAAATATTTGATATTTTAATTTTTCAATATCCTACTTACTCAGATGCCTATTTCGAGAAATCTGTTGCTTATAATAAAAGAGGAGATTATGAAAAAGGATTTGAATTGCTAAATAAGGCAGTTGAGATAGATCCAAAATCACACTTAGGATATAGAGGATGGTTAAAACTCGATAAACTTAGGGATTACCAAGGTTGTATAGATGACTTAACCAGATTAGATACTTTAACTCCAAATTTTGTGGACGCTCCGTGGGGAGATAACATATATCACTTACTTGGTTTATCATACAAAGGTTTAAAAAACTATGATAAGGCATTAAAAAATTTTGATACTTGTATAAATTCTGCCAAAGATACATCTTGGGTAAATTCTGATGTGTTTTTGTATAAAGGAATTATCCTGAATGAGCTTGGTAATTACGAAAAAGCTATTGAAAATTTTAAAGTTTGCTTAAAATTGAGTGATAATGATTCTGAAGCTTATTACAATTTAGGAAAATCTTATGTAAGTCTAGATAGCCTTAAAGAAGCGAAAATATATTTTAATAAATCTTTGGAATTATTCAATAGGGGACATCGAAGACGTGACTACTATAATGAATTACAAGACCAATTATACTTATCTGATATTAATGATCAATTGAAAGAATTAGAGTTTCTTTTATCCAAGAAAAAAATTGTTAAATAGTAAATATCATCAGAAATCATAAAGAAATGGGATTTAAGCACCTAAGTGGTCCCGAATGGTCGTGGGAACCCACACTCCATGTTTTATATTATTGTATTTGTAATTCTAGGAAGTAAAAAGGTCAATGACAACTTCTATTTCATCAATATCACTATTAATCCTAAGAAAGTTTTTATTTAACCTTTTACACACTAAAGTTGTAGCTAAATCATAAGATGTGGTGAAAATTACAATCATTTTGATCTGTCTTCTGGTACATAGATAAAGTCTAAAGTCATAGGCATTTTGACATTGTTTTTTATTGCAGCACATTCTAAGGAGATAGCTCCAATCTCCTTCCTGTATTTATTAATAGAATCAAGGTTGTTAACTTTAAAAGTTGTAAAGTGATTGACATACATCTCATCCCTATCTATAAAGTAGCCATATTTTTGATATCCACCTCCTACAAAAACAAGTTCCTGATCAATCATCATTCCTAGAATGTCCGGATTGATAGCACCCTTATCAACCTCTTTCAAGAGCTCGGGAAAGAGTTTCTTTCTATTCGGCAAAGACATATGCATAAGCAAAATGTCTGCATCATCAGTTCCAATTTTACTCATACCAGGGAAACCATATTCCTTGAATATAGATATAAACCTCCTTTCGTTTTCAGCGTCAATTTTAAGTTGAAGTTCCTTGATTGAATCGATTTTGGATTCCAATACATCGTTTGCCATTAATCTATAATATCGATCTTTTGACACCATAGAATCAATAACTTTTCTGAGCCCTAAATTCATTTGGCTATTTCGAATAGATTTTATGGAATCGAACTCGGATTTAGATATTATGGCTTTATTTGCATGCTTAATATTTAAAATAGAATCTTTAATAATATTCTTCCAGTCCAATTCTCCATATAAAATTGAACTTTGCAAAGTTTCCCTAGCTTCACTATATCTTCCTTTCTTTATGAGAGCTTTAGTAAAGAAATAATGGTCATTCCTGTAGTCAGAAGCATTGCATCCCTCACTTCTTAACTCAAATGCTTTTGAATAATAATAAATACTCGATTCGAAATCTTTTGATAAAAATGAGCAGTAACCTGGATTGGCTAAGGAGTAAAATTCGAAACATCCTCTTTCTTTTGTGCCCGAGGATTCTGCAAAACTAGTGTCCCCACATTTTATGGAGATAATTGCTAAAATTATTGGTAATACTAGTTGGTTAAAATGCATAAGCTAGGAGTTTTCTACTCCAAGCAAAATTAATTAATAAAGTCATATAAAGATTAACTTACCTTAATATCTAAATAGGGGAACCCACACTCCCTACTTTTATATTGGTGTTATGTGCTAATAAATGTAAAATCCCACTTCAGAGAAATGGGATTTAAGTACCTTGGGTGGGAATCGAACCCACACTCCGAAGAACACGAGTTTGAGT
>CALGUD010000112.1 GCA_937901915.1 uncultured Flavobacteriaceae bacterium | reverse complement strand
CAAATATTAATTAAAAAAATTAGCGAACAAGATAAAGAGTTAAATATTAGTGATTCACTAAAAAACAAGATGAACGATATTGCAGAAAGATTATATAACAACTCTGAAGAAAGCAAAGTTTCTTATTTGCTTTCAAATCCGATTTTTATACGCGATGACAAAGTAGTTATAATAAAAGCTGTCTTTTTTAAAAAAGGAGGTGGACAATCAGCTTATGTTTTTAAAAAAGAAAATAACAAATGGTTTATTGACGAACGCCAAGGGTTGGTTGATTACTAATATGATTACACAATTATAAAACAATGATAATAAATATATTATATATCACTACCGAAATGTTGGCCCTGCTAATTATAAAATAGAATTTATAGTTTTCTGTATTAACGAAGAAAATAGTTATGAAATAATAAAAAGCATTATTTTATATGAACATTAATCTGTTCTACTAAGCATTTCGGATATTAAAAGGTAGGCTTGAAGAGAATGCCTATGGTCAAAAAATTTTGCTTGATAATTATGAAATGATATTTAAAAATTTTAAAGAATGAAAAATCTAACTTTATTATTTACCTTACTTACAATAGGTTTATCACCAGGCTCTGATTCTGTTGTAAAAAGCAAACAAAAAGAAGTGATCGAAGACGTGTTTTATACCTTGATTTTAGATAAAATCACACCCAAAATGTTTTCTGAAAAACATATTACGTTTAAGATAGATCTTACACATTCATTTTCAGAAGTAATAAATAAAGATTTTTGTAAAAAAATAAAACATGAGAAAGTAATAAGTAAAACGGAATGTAATAGTATTATCAAAGAATTAGAAAAGAATGACTCATTAACAATTAATAAATCATTAAAAGATAAACTCCAGGCGGTTACAAACAATTCTAATCCCAGCATTTCTAAAAAAGATCGATTCCATTATACTTTTTCAAAACCAATATATTTAAATGAGAATAAAGTCGCGATTTTAAATAAATACTTTTTGGAGAAAGGTGGTGGGGAGCGTATTTTTTTCTTTAAAAAAGTCTATGATAAATGGATTTTAGATCATGAGCAAGGATTAGCGGAATATTAACCTACTATGGCTATTTTTATAAAATTTATTCATTTTATTGTTATTGTTACCCCACTCTACGAAGTATTCTAGAATAGAAACTGCCCCGCAAATGCCAGTCTGGTTCAAAAGAAAGGCATTTCGTGTATTAAACAGTAAGCTCATTACAAAATAAAAAATAAATCTTGTTTATTATACTTTTTTTATTTTACTTTGTTTTTCAAAGTACTTTAGTATGGAATCGAAAAAGTATCTGGAAGATATTTCCGAAATTAAAAATTTAATGAACCGTTCATCGCGGTTTATATCCCTTAGCGGTTTATCCGGTATCATGGCCGGGATTTATGCCTTAATAGGTGCCTTTATTGCCTATCGCCTGGTTTCAAGTAGCCAGAGAGGTTATTTGATACTCGATGGCGAAATATTCAGGCTCGTTCTCATTGACCTGTTAGCGGTTGCTTTTCTCAGTTTCTTTACAGGAATATTATTAACCACACGTAAAGCCAGGAAAAACGGAGAAAAAATATGGGACGCTTCATCCAGACGGCTACTCATAAATTTTTTGATCCCTCTTATAACCGGTGGTATTTACATATTAATAATACTAAATCAGGGACAATACGGAGAAACTGCCTCACTAATGCTTATTTTTTACGGACTGGCGTTAGTAAATGCATCAAAATATACACTAAGTAATATACGCTATCTTGGATTCATTGAAATTATACTCGGATTAATCTGTACTGCTCTTCCCGGTTACGGATTTTGGCTATGGGTGCTGGGCTTTGGCATATTACATATTATTTACGGTGTTATCATGTATATAAAATATGACAGGCAGTGATGTTGATGATTAGGATTTAAGATTATAATCCACTGCATTTTATAAATGGCAAATAAAACAAAATAAATTGAGCATAATAAATAATATAAATAAAGCTTTTGACCACAGGATCAGGCTGGGCATTATGTCTGTTCTGATGGTGAACGAATTTGCCGAATTTACCTTGCTCAAAGACTTACTGGGAGCAACCGACGGTAATTTAGCCAGTCATTTAAAAGCCCTTGAGAAAGAAGAATACATAAAAGTAGAAAAGCAGTTCATTGAAAGAAAACCAAATACCCGCTATTCGGTGACAAGATTGGGTAAAGCTGAATTTAGTAAACACATTGATGCCCTTGAAAAATTAATTAATAATCAGTAATCTAATATTTTTTTAATCATTTACTTTGAAAAACAAAGTACTTTAATCTAACTGTTATGGAAACACAAACGAACAACAAATTTGCAAATTGGATCAAAAAATCAATAACCGCCAGAATGCTTATGGTAGGATTTTTAATTCTTGTATTACTCATTCCGCTTTCCTTTATAGAAAGCTTAATCACGGAGCGTTCTTATAGAAAAGTAGAAGTTATAAATGAAATTAATGAAAAATGGGGAAACTCAGTGGTTCTTTCCGGCCCTATCTTAAAAATACCTTATAAAACCTATACGGAAATTGTAAAAGTTGACCAAAAAACCGGGCAAGCCATTAAAGAACAGGAAGTACATATAAAAAATGCATATTTTTTGCCGGACAATCTTCATATTGATTCAGAAGTTGATGCACAGGCAAAAAACAGGAGCATCTATACAACTACAGTATTCAATTCTCATATAAAGTGTAACGGTACTTTTTCCAAGCCAGATTTTCTGTCACATGATATAAAAGAGGAAGATGTGATGTGGGAGAAAGCGACTGTCCTTATTCAATCTTCAAACTTAAAAGGGATCAGAAATGATGTTTCCATTAATATAAATGGTGAAAAATATGGCTTTGTCCCAAAATATAAAACCCCTGTAAATGATTATTCCGAGTATTCACCATATGATAAACCTATCGTACTTCAACAATTAGAGAGTAGCGTTATTGATCCGGAGCATATCACCAAGGACACCCCCACTTCATTTAGTTTTGAATTTAATGTAAATGGTAGTGAGCAGTTAAGTTTTATACCTTTAGGAAAGGAAACTAAAGTAAAAATGAACTCAAACTGGACTTCTCCTAACTTTTTCGGTGAATTTTTACCTTTAAATAATGAAGAAGAACGGGTTAGCAAGGATGGTTTTACTGCAGAATGGGAGGTTTTACAAATAAACAGGCAATTTGAACAACATTTTTTTGAAACGATGCCCAACTTAAAGGAATTTGCATTTGGTGTAAAACTGATTGTCCCGGTGGATGAATATCAAAAAAGCGAGCGCACTGCCAAGTATGGTTTTCTCGTAATTGCACTTACTTTCCTTATTTTCTTTCTAATACAGACATTAAGTAAAATTCACATTCACCCGTTCCAGTATTTAATGATTGGATTGGCATTAACGATGTTCTACACGCTTCTTATATCCATCACAGAACACAGCAATTATTTAACAGGGTATTTAACTGCAGGCAGTGCGGTTGTTATATTAATCAGCCTCTATTCAAAATCCATCCTGAAAAATATAAAATTCCCTTTGTTTATAGGAGCTTCCCTTACAGCACTATACGCATTTATTTTTGTTATCATTCAACTGGAAAATTATGCACTTCTGGTGGGTAGTATAGGATTATTTTTCATTTTATCTGTCGTGATGTATTTCTCCCGGAAAATTGATTGGCAGAATGATTAAAATAGTTTGTTAGTTGTCCACCCTCTTTCTCTAAATTTCATCAAAATGAAAGAGGGGTTGGATACTAAGATTGCATCCTGAAACATGAAATTAATCACTGTAAATTATTTACTTATAAATCTTTAAACTTTACTGGTTTAGACATCATTTATTCTTCAGTTTTTATCAAAATACAATTTAGTTCATATCAAATATTATATTTGTAGTTTACAACCAATCATAATGAACCGCAATTTTTGTATTTTATTTGCTTTTTTAATTGCTATAGCACTTAAGGGACAAACCGGCATTGACAGTCTCAGGCAAAAACTTGAGCAGGCTCAGGAACCGGATACAATAAGAGTGGATATTCTTAACGAGCTGGGATACGAATACTGGATTATAGATTCCAAAAAGTCAATTGAATATGGCTCCGAAGCACTAAACCTGGCCTACACTCTGAATTACCCTGCAGGCATGGCCAAAGCCAAAAGAATTATTGGTGTTTCTTACTGGACCTTAGGGCAGCCTAAACTTGCTTTAGAGAATCTCTCCGCTGCTCTCAATACCTATAAGGAAATTAATGATGAAGAAGGGGTAGCCAACTGTTTACTCAATATAGGCATGGTGTATGCAGCCATTGAAGATTACGATAAAGCATTGGATTTATATCATAAAGCCATTGAAAAGTTTTCTAAACTGAATTTAAAGGGCCGGATTGCTACTGCTTTCACCAAAATTGGAATGGTTTTTATGGAAAAAAACCAACTATATGATGCCAAAGAATACTTTACCAATGCCTTAAACATTCATTCCGAAAATAATTTCACATATGGAAGTGCAGAAGCACATAATAAATTAGGCACTTTATTTCTTATAGAAGGAGAGTTGGAACAAGCTGATTACCACTTGCGGAAAGCAGTAACAATGAGCAAGTCTATTAATGATGAAGATGGCCTTATAAGTAACCTGGTACAGTTCGGAAAACTTTTAAGATTACGGAATGAGTATGAAGCAGCAGAAATGCATTTAAATTTAGCCGTAAAAAAAGCAACTGAAAAACAATTAAAAAAATACATACTTGATGCGTATTATGAATTAAGGTTGCTTAAGAAACAGCAAGGAAAGCTTGATGAATCTTTAGAGTATTATGATGCATTCACAGCCCTAAAAGATTCTATTTACAATACTCAAAAATCAAAGCAAATTGCAGCTTTGGAGTTTAGCAATGAGTTGGCGGAAAAAAATAAAGAAATGGAATTCCTCTACCAGCAAAGAGAAAAGGATCAATTAATACAATGGGTTTTTGTCAGTACTCTTCTAATAATCATACTTCTTTCTGTATTCCTTATCAGAAGCCTTCATTTAAAAAATAAAAACCAGCAGGAACTCATAAAGTCTAAAGACCTCATAGCAAAAACCGAATTAGAAAACCAACGACTGCAACATGCAGAGCTTACTCAACAACTTCATTTTAAAAACAAGGAACTAACTTCCTATGCCCTTAATTTTGTTCAAAAAAATGAATTATTGGAAGCGATTTATGAAAAGATAAAATCCGCACAAAAGGAATCTGGGGGCAAACAAATTAAAGCATTAAATGACCTTGAAAAAATTATAAGACAACATAAAAATGTGGAAAAAGACTGGGAAGATTTTAAAGTACATTTTGACCAGGTACACACCAGTTTTCTCAAAAATTTAAAGAGCACATTTCCTGAACTTAGTGGAAATGACTTAAAAGTTGCAGCGTTAACCCGGTTGAATTTATCTACAAAAGAGAGTTCAGGCATTTTAGGGATTTCGCCTGAAAGCACAAAAACTGCCCGTTACAGATTAAGAAAAAAGTTGGGTTTGGACCAGGATGAAGATCTTTTATCATTTTTTACCCAATTTGAAGGAAAAAATTACAACTAGTTCTTCATTTTCTTTGATTTTGTTAACATACTGAATTACAGCAGATTAAAATGTGTTGTTCACGTCCTGTCTACCTGTTTTTCTTCGTTTCACTCCTCATGTCTACCTTTTATAATGAGCTGTATACCTTATGTCTACTGCCCTTTTTAATTTTTAATGTTTACACCCTATACTTTTGCTGCCGATTTAAAAAATACGGTTGAAAAACAATTGTATTTAATAACTAAGTAAATATTAATAAAAATCAAAATGGAAGCATTATTAAGTACATTACCAACACCCCTTGAACTATTACTGGACCCTATCTCTATTATTGTATATGTTATTTTTGGAAGCTTAATGGTATGGGAAGCTCTATTTCCTGCCAGAGAATTACCCAAGGTAAGATTCTGGAAACTGAGAGGTATCATCGCCTTTGTGTTTTTCTTTTTTCTTTCATCTTACCTACCTATCTTCTGGGATGGATACCTGGCAGAATTTCAATTACTAAACCTAACAGGGCTAGGTACTTTCTGGGGAGCAGTTACAGGCATCTTAATTTATGAATTAGGCCTGTACATCTGGCACAGGACCATGCATAGCAGTGATCATTTGTGGAAAATTTTTCACCAAATGCATCATAGCGTAGAAAGAATGGATAGTTACGGGGCATTTTATTTTAGCCCGATGGACATGATTGGATTCACATTTCTCAGTAGCCTGTGTTTAGTTGGCGTTGCAGGTTTTACTCCAGAAGCAGCCACATTAATCATACTAGGAACTACCTTTTTGGCAATTTTTCAGCATAGTAATATTAAAACACCTGTATGGCTCGGATATATCGTTCAGCGACCGGAAAGCCATACACTGCACCATGCAAAAGGAATTCATGCGTATAATTATGCAGACCTGGCCATCTATGACATTATTTTCGGCACTTTTAAAAATCCGAAGACTTATGAGCATGAAACCGGTTTTTACGAAGGTGCTTCAGGTAAACTAAAGGAAATGCTACTATTCAGGGATATTTCAAGCGAAAAGAATAAATAAAAAATAATCAAATGAGAATGATCTTATTAACTGTTATAATTTCAAACATAATCTTTGGATTTGAGGGTCCGAAGACCGATTTCTTTGCCTCTCAGAAAAAAAGCATACAACTTTCTACAGGTATAGAGATGAAATATATTGAAGAAGGAAACCCGGATGGCAATGTTTTAATCCTTTTACATGGATATACAGATACTGCACGATCATTTAAAAATGTTGTGAATGAAATTTTACTCTTAAATAATGACTTAAGGATTATTGTCCCCGACCTCAGAGGGCATGGAGGAAGTTCCATGCCTTCTATTAGCGGAAAAAATGATTTTGAAATGCAATATTTTGCTGCTGATATCCTTGCTCTGATGTCTAAAAAAAATATTTCATCGGCCCACTTTGTCGGTCATTCAATGGGAAATTTAATTGCACAGGAAATAGCAGATTCCAATCCGGATAAAGTACAATCTTTAACTATGTTAGGGGCATTTGTAAATGGCAAAAAAAATAAAGCCATACAGGAATATTTAGCAGAAATGACTGAAGAATGGAAGCAAAAATTGATTTTGGAATATGGAGCAGACTGGAAGAAGGAATCGTATTACTTAACTCCGGAAGTACTTGGTGAGGATGTCATTACATTTTTAAAAAATGAGTGGGTGACGGAAGATACAGCACCAGATGACCTGTTGATCTCAATTTTAAAGGAAACCTGCAATCTGTCTTTAGGAACCTGGTTTGATACTTTAGAGGCTTTAAAGAAAACAGACAACACAGAAAAATTGTACAACATTAAGGCTCAAGTATTGGTTTTATGGGCTGATGGAGATCTTCTTTGTCCTGAACAAGATCAGGAAGAGGTGAAGGGTGCTTTAAAACAGGCCGGTAAAAAATTTAAAAAACCAGTTTTGTATAAAACCTATAGTTTAAATAAAGACACTCAGCAAGCTGGCCATAATTTCCACTGGGCTTTGCCTCAATCCGTAGCAATAGATGTTTTACAATTTATACAGCAGGATGAAAATTTTATAAAAAAGCATTCATTAGTTTTCTCAAACTAGCAATAAGTTATTCCCTTCTTGACCCCCAAGCGGGGAATAGCTTTTTAAAAATCATAAGAGGACCCGAATAGTTCACTAAATTCAGGATTCATCTTTATCACTTTCTTTAACTTTGAATAAAAGGGCTCGGGAGTAGTTTTAGATACAGAAAGTTTTCCGGTTTCAATATTATAATTAAAAGTGTAATATCTGAAGTCATCTCCACAATCTAATGAAGGATGTTTCAATAGTAACTTCAGAATATCTTTCCTAAGTTCATACTCTAAGTTAATCAACTCTCTCGTTTCAATTACTGATCTCTTTGTATCAGAAATCCATTTAATTTTCATTAAGCCTGTTCAATTATTTAAAGATTTTAAATATAGGATAAATTTTTAATTTTCTAACTTTAATTTAACATTTGAGTCACTTTAATTCTTTAAGGCATTGATCCTGAATGACTTCTTGTCATTATATTTCAGATTACTGTTTTGGTACGGCTTTTGATATAAATAAGAGAGAAAAATTGTTGAAGATTTATGTACCTTTGCAGTTCGTAAAACGATAAGTTCTTTGAGATTTTAATTCAAACAAAAGGTACTTCATGTACCGGTTTTCAATATGGGGTCGACTGGTTTTGACAGCGAGTCTAATTGGAGTGTAAGCATGCCGAGCCATGGAATTAATGCTCGTAAATATCTATTCCACACTTTTAAATGGCGAAAATAACTACGCTTTAGCTGCATAATTCGAATTAAAGTAGAATTTGCCTAGTTCCGACAAGGTCGGAAAGCTAGATGTCCCAGGATAGCCCTTGTTGATGGCGATCCGATTAGGGGCACCATAAAAGTCAACATAGAAACTGTGCAGCTTCGTCGCGGTTTTAAATCTAAAGAAGCTAAGCGTATGGTAGGCGGTTTTCGGTCAGCTATACGTCGAAAACTGAACGATAACTAAGCATGTAGAAAGCATTTTAATTGCTTGTTTGGACGGGAGTTCGAATCTCCCCGACTCCACCTTCGCCCTCCGAAGCTCTGAATTTATGAAGAACAAAGGAGGGCTTCTTTGTTCTCCGTAGCTTTAGCGTAGGAGAATTTTGTTCTATCTCGTTTCACATTTTATTTTTTACCCGGAGGGCTTCGGTGGATGCAATCCACTTTCATCGACCTCCGAAGCTTCAGCGTAGGAGAGTATTGTTCTCCGAAGCTTTAGCAAGATTCAATATTCCTTGCTTGATATAGATGTAAATTCCTGCATTTGTTTCATGGAAACCATCTGGATAGTGTATATTTTGGAATGTAGTGACGGAACATTCTACACAGGATGCACCCCTGAAAAAGTTATCACAACTATTTCTTTTTCTAATAAATAAAAAGCTTTTAAATTTGAAAAATATTTGAAATCGGGGTCTGGGATTGCATTTAGAAACAAAAGACTTATTTAGGTAACTACCAGCCAAGATCATAATATTAAATGCCTTTAGAGTTATGAAAAAAATCATTATTGATTCAGGAGAAATATTTGGCATTCCTTTGTTTATGAGCAAAGATGATTGGAAATTAAAAACGAAATTGACTGATGAAGATTTAGATAGAGATTTTGCATTTGGAAGAGTTATAGAAACAAGTTCTTCGGTTTTAGTAGAGATATTCAAAAAAATAGGTTCCGCTAAAACAAATATAAATGAAATTGAAAGCTCTGGAATTTTGTTTTCTCCGTTACAAATATTTTGGGACGCTGTTATAAAAAAACGATGGCGAATAATAGGCAAAACAGAAAATTACGACAAATTTAAACATTCAAATTATGATAATCTAAAAATGATATTTGGTTTGGAGGGAGATTTTCGGTTAAGAAATTTTAGTACGAAAAAAGAAACACCAATTACAAGAGAAGAATTTAAACAATATGAATTTTCAACCGTTTGGTATCCTATTGATTTAGAGAATAGAATACTAAAAGCTATTGAATAGACAAAAACCGCTTTAATTAAGTAGTTTTTAATCTCTTTCAGTGCTTACAATACTAGATTTGCAGAGATCACCGAAAGGCAATCTCAATGATAGCAACCTCTTAATTACATTTTACAGAACTGAATAAAACCATTGCACAAGCCAAGCCAGCTTAGAGCAAGCTTTGTTTTACATATTTTTATAATTTCTCATTCCTCCCATTTATTTATCAAGTTGAATGAACGGGTTAATGTAGACACTGAACTTGTGCCAACAAAAACATCAAAATCGCCGGGTTCAGCCAAATATTCCATTTTACTATTGTAAAATTTTAAATCGGCGGCTGAGAGCTTAAAGGAAACCTTTTTGCTTTCCCCGTGTTTTAAAAAAATCTTTTCAAATCCTTTCAGTTCTTTTACAGGCCGGGTCGCACTCCCTACCCTGTCACGCACATATAACTGTACTACTTCTTCCCCATCAACATTCCCGGTATTTTTTACCTCAACCTGTATAGCTATATCTTCATCAAATGCTATGGTATCTTTACTGACCTTTAAATTGGAATACTCAAACGTAGTATAACTTAAACCATATCCGAATGGATACAAAGGGTCGTTTGATACATCCAGATACTTTGATTTGTACTTTTCACTTAGGTTATCAGGATTTATGGGCCTACCGGTATTTTTCATATTGTAGTGAATAGGCACCTGTCCCACTTTTTGCGGAAAAGTCATGGTCAATTTCCCTGATGGATTATAATCTCCAAAAACTATGTCTGCTACTGCATGACCGCCCATAGTACCGGGAAACCAGGCTTCTAAAATGGCATCCACATTTTCATTTTCCCAGGAGATGGTTAATGGTCTACCATTCATCAAAATTAAAACAATGGGTTTTCCTGTTTTTTTTATGGCTTTAATAAGCTCCTGTTGTACTCCCGGAAGATTCAAATCGGTCCTGCTGGCGGCTTCTCCACTCATTTCCTGGTCTTCGCCCATTACCATCACTACGATATCTGACATTCTTGCTGCATTCACAGCACGGGTAAAGCCGGATGTGTCCTCACTTAAAATATCACACCCTTTTTCGAAAATAATATTCTCTTTACCGATTTTTTCTGTGAAACCTTCCAAAACGCTCACAGCAGTGCCATTTCTGTCACCGGAAGCTGACCAGTTTCCAATTATTGACGATTCGTCATCAGCCAACGGGCCAATTAGAGCTATTTTTTTCTTTCCCTGAAGCGGAAGGGTTTTATTATCGTTCTTTAAAAGTACCATTGATTTTCTTGCTACATCCCTGGCGGCATCAAGATTTTCCCGGGTAAGTACTTCATTTTTTTGCCTCGTTTCATCTGAGTATTTGTAAGGGTCTTCAAAAAGTCCTAATTTATACTTCATGATTAATATTCTTCTTACAGCATCGTCAATTGCTTTTTCGGCAACCTTTCCCTCTTCTACAGATTGTTTTAAATAATTAAGGTATACAGCACCCTGCATATCCATATCAACGCTTGCATTTATTGCCAATTCCCCTGCATGCTTTTCATCTTCTGCATAACCATGCGGTACCATTTCATTAATAGAAGTATAATCAGTAACCACAAAACCATCAAAACCCCATTGTTTCCGTAAAATATCCTTTAACAAAAATTCATTAGCCGTGGCTGGAACACCATTTAATTCATTAAATGAATTCATGAAGGTGGCAACACCGGCATCAACTGTTGCTTTAAACGGAGGAAGATATACATTCCTCAACTCATCTTCAGACATGTTTACCGTATGATAATCCCTGCCTGCCTGGGCTGCCCCATAGGCCGCATAGTGCTTGGCACAAGCCAGGATAGTGTTGGTAGCGGAGAGGTCTTCTCCCTGAAAACCTTTTACCCGTGCTTTTGCTATTTGAACTCCCAGGTACGTATCTTCTCCTGCACCTTCAGATACCCGTCCCCACCGTGCGTCCCGGGAAATATCCACCATTGGGGCAAACGTCCAATGAATACCTTCTGCCGAAGCCTCAGTTGCTGCTATTCGCGCACTTTTTTCGATAGCTTCAAGATCCCAACTGGCAGATTCACCTAACGGAATGGGAAAAATAGTCCTGTGGCCATGAATCACATCATAACCAAATAATAAAGGAATCCCTAAACGGGTTTCTTCTACCGCTATCCGTTGGAGTTCTTTTGTATATGAAGCTGTAAAAGCATTAAAAACAGCACCTGTTTTTCCTTCTTTTATATAGGTTTTATAATCATTGTTAATTGTAGGGCCTGTTACATCCCAATCGCTGGTAAAAAGTACCAGTTGTCCTATTTTTTCATCCAGGGTCATCAGTGAAATGATAGAATCTGATTTTCTTTCAAACTCATTTGAGGGTTCGGATGAAGGACTTTCTTTATCCTTACAGGACATAAAAACTAGTACTAAAAAAAGAGATGAAAATATGCTATTATAAAGTTTCATATGAATATTTTTTTATTTGGTTTTCCAATATTCAAGACGCAGTCAACTATTAAACTAACTAATTTAAAAAATAATACTGCGCCTATGAATACCGGAACAGGGTTAATAATAAATATTCAACCGTATTACAGGCTATAAATGGTTAAACTTTAATTTCTCTAACCCTGTTTTAACATCTTCGTTTTGCATAAATAAATTCCACAATAAACCGGTCCTGTAATTTTCAATCATAATGATAACAGGCCCCTGGTCTATAGCTAAATACCTTTGAGCTACCCAGTAATTGTCTTCAGGGCTAAAAGCATCATAAAACCCTGCAGGTCCCATCAGTTTATCTTTTAAACCATAAAAAAAGCGTAAAGCTTTTAATGACTCTGCCGGTGTATATGGCATAGAGCTTATGGCTGCCGTGGGTGAAATAACACCTGAATCATTACCCGGACTATGGGCAGCATAGCCTATAGATCCGTCAGAATTCCTGGTATAGCTGGCAGTCAGACCCCAGCAGTCTTCTCCATAATCTTTATATTCTTTAGGATTTTCAAGACAGTACTGATAATTGATCTTTGCGTGATTGACGTTTACATTCCAATAATTAACATATTGATCCGATAATCCTTTAGGATTTAACCCTAAATACGAATAATGCGCCCAAAACAGCGGCCCACCATATTCTTCAGATCCATTATGGCTGACCAATAACGGGTATCCGTATTTTGTATTAGCAGATGTGATATCTCCATTTGATGCCCACCCGTTGTTATAAACTTCTTCAGTTATTCCATAATCCGGGGAAGCAGCGGACAGCACATACGTTACAAGTACTTCGTTATAGCCTTTTAATTGATGGTTCATAGCAAAATCATGTGTAGGACTCCAGTGCCAATACAATGTTTCCTCCCCCTGGGTATACCAGTTCCATTCAACACCTTTCCATAACAAGTCTGCTTTTTCAGCCAAAGCTTTTTCATCATCTGTACCATTTTTAAAATATTCCTTAATACATATTAAGCCCTGAACCAAAAAAGCTGTTTCCACCAGGTCGCCACCATCATCCATCGCACTAAAAGGAATAACATTGCCTGAAGTGCCGTCTATCCAATGAGGCCAGGCACCATGAAAACGGTCGGCATTCTCCAAAAAGCTTAAGATATCAGAAACTCTTTCCGATCCTTCTTCCCTGGTTATAAAATTTCTTTCTATACCTACCAGTATACTCATGAGTCCAAAACCTGTACCACCGGTGGTTACTGTATGTGCATCGTTAGAAGGATCATCAACATGATACCGTTCCCGGGCACCACCGGAATTACTTTCAGCAAAATCCCAGAAATATTTAAAAGTTTCCTTTTGAGTGAGGTCTAACAATTCCTCATCACTAAGATTTGGAACAGTAGGCGTCGTTGTATCCGGAAACTCAATAGGAGTATATTCGTAGTCATCATCAGCGCAGGAATACACCAAAAACATACATAACAGTACATAAAAAATGTTTGCTTTATTCATCCTTCTGAATATATGGTGAGGTAAATCCTAATTTCTTTAATCCATTCAACACCTCTTCGTTTTTCATAAATAGATCCCATAATAATCCGGTTCTGTGATTTTCGATCATTACCGGAATGGGCCCCTGATCAATTGCCAGGTACCTGGGTAGATACCATTTATGTTCAAAACTAAAAGCATCATAAGGCCCGTATTTCCCAATAAGGCTATCTTGTTTTTCATACATAAATCTCAAAAATTTCATGCTTTCATCGGGTGTATAGGGCATTGATGATAAGGCTGCAGTAGGTGAAATAACCCCCAGGTCATTATCGGGCCTGTGCCCGGCATATCCTTTCATTGAATAACTGGAGGTGAGCCCCCAGCATTCATCACTATAACCTTTGTGGTTAGAGGGATTTGAAATGGAATGCCTGTAGTGAATTAACGCGTGATTTTTATTTAATTTCCAATAATCACCATATTGGTCCTTAAGTTCTTGAGGGTTTAAACCCACATAAGAATAGTGTGCCCAAAATAAAGGACCAACTGGTGACTCATCATGTTCGTAATGATCTAATACGGTTTCCAGGTCATATAGTTCAGTGCCGGATTTTATATCCCCGTTCCTTGCCCAACCTTGTTCGTATACTTCTTTAGAAATTGGATGTGTAGGTGATGCTGCTGCAAGTACATACATGATCAGGCATTCATTGTAGCCACCTACCGGGAAATTCATTTCCCAGTTAAATTTTGGGGACCAATGCCAGTACAGTACATTTTCTCCTTTGGTATACCAGTCCCATTCTACTTCTTCCCACAGTTTCTGAATACGCTCTGAAAGCTGTTTTCCCCGATCGCTATCATTTTTAAAATATTCTTTTACGGTTAGCAGCCCTTGTATGAGAAATGCGGTTTCTACTAAATCTCCTCCATCATCTTTGGTACTAAAAGGTTTAGCTTTACCGGTATTTCCATCAATCCAATGAGACCAGGCACCATGAAAGCGATCGGCTTTTTCTAAGAACGTTACTATTTTTTCGTAACGTTCCAAAGCCTGATCTTTTGTTATAAACCCTCTTTCTATTCCTACCAGTATAGCCATTAAACCAAATCCGGTCCCTCCGGTAGTGACTATATGCTTATCATTGGAAGGATATATGTTATCCAGATGTATGCGCTCCGGTGCCATACCGGAATTTGGTTCGGCACCATCCCAGAAATAATTGAAGGTTTGTTTTTGAACGGAATCTAACAGCACATCATCAGGAATGCTTATCGATTCCGATTTAGTCTTTTCTTTTCCGTCTTCTTTTTTGGTTCCTTTTTGACCATTGCACGCAGTCAATGAAAACGTGATAGCCGCTATAATTATAAATAATCTCATTACGTACGATGCTTTTACTTCAAATTACTAATCTGTGCCATCAATAATGGCTTGAATTTCAGGTTGCGTGAGCGACTTATTAAACAATCTAAGTTCATCAATGAAGCTTAAATCGGATAAGTGGTCCCAGTAACTAAAGTTTTCTCCCCCGGCGCCAATGGTAATAGTTTCAGACCCTGCCCAGTTGATTGCCTCAGCCATATCAGAAGACAACGTTTCTACTCCATTAAAGTAGATTTTATTTTGTGTTTCTGAAATGGTGAATGCCACATGCACCCATTCTCCGGCGGTTACATCTATTACCCCACCATCATTCCATACTTCACCAGTACCGGTTCCTACATTCAGTTTTATCCTTTGTTCGTCGGCATTACCTTCCCGGAATAGCCTCATTCCTGTAGTACGGTCATCCACACCGCCTCCAATAACCAAAATCCCGGCACGGTCCGGACTACCATTCACTTTATACCAGAACGTACCGCTAAATTCCTGACTAAGTAATCCTTCGGCAGGAAAAGTGAGATACGAATCTGTTGCTCCTTCGAAAGCATTCGATCCTTCAACTGCATCACCGGAAAAACCTGTTGTGCCGATCACAGTTGCTTCTGCATTACTGATAAGTTCTTTATTGTCATCATCAAATGGCATATAGAAAGTTTCGCCATCGTATTCAGGTTCATACGGATTGGTAACACTTATCATGTTTTGAATTTCACTTTCTGTCAATGCTTTATTGAATAAACGTAATTCATCTATAGGGCTGTAATCTGATAAATGATCCCAATAGCTGAAGTTTTCTCCCCCGGCACCAATGGTAATAGTTTCAGATCCTGTCCAGTCAATAGCTGCGGGCATAACAGAAGACAACATTTCTACTCCGTTAAAGTAAATGGTATTCTCAGTTGGTGAAATGGTAAATGCTACATGCACCCATTCTCCGGCGGTTACATCTATTACCCCACCATCATTCCATACTTCTTCTGTACCGGTCCCTACATTCAGTTTTATTCTTTGTTCGTCGGCATTACCTTCACGGAACAACCTGAGTCCCGTAGTACGATCATCTACACCTCCACCAATAACCAAAATACCGGCACGGTCGGGGCTTCCATTTACTTTATACCAGAACGCTCCGCTGAATTCCTGGCTAAGTAATCCTTCTGCAGGAAACGTGAGATAGGAATCCTGTGCTCCTGCATATGCATTTGTACCTAGTACTGATTCCCCTGCAAATCCGGGAGATCCTACTTCAGTTGCTGTTGTAATACTTATCAAATCAGTATAATTACCATCAAATGGCATATAAAATACTTCTCCGTCAAATAATGGCGTGTAAGCAGGTTCTTTTGTGAAATTGACAGAAACGGAAGTAGTTTTTCCATCCAGGTCTGTGGCCGTAACGGTTAATACATGCTCTCCATCAGTAATAGTATCATATGTAAAATCATCAATAATCACACGGCGATAGTCTTTAAAACTGCTAAAATTTCCAACATTATTTCCGTCTATAGATACTGCTATTGAAGCTACTTCAATATCGTCGGTAACTTCAAAATCGATAGTGATTGAAGTAACTGCTTCTAAAACTTTTATTTGTGTACCTTCGGTAGGATAATTAATTACTACCACAGGGGCCGACTCGTCTGCCCCCGGATCTATCTGGGTAAGCGGATCTATCCCTTTTTCACAGGAAACAAAGAAAACCAGGGCTACTATTCCGGATATTATATTTTTTAACTTTTTCATTTATCGTTGTTTAAAATAGTTATTAGTTGTTTTCCAGAGTAGGGAGCTGATCTACCTGAGCCTGAGGATAAGGTAAATATGTTTTATCTTCACTGAACGTCCTGCCATCATAGCTTAATTCGCTTGTTTGCCCTAAACGTATCATATCGTAATAACGGATACCCCATTCCATCCCCAGCTCTGCAAATTTTTCGTCCATAACCTGGGCTGTGGTAACACCGGAAAGTGATGTTAAGCCTGCCCTGGACCTCACCTCATTAACAGCCTGGTCGGCTGTAATTCCCATACCCGATGCTCCATGGGTAAGTGCTTCTGCATACATTAATAATATTTCGGCATAGCGAATTACAATATAATTTTTGTTGGTGCCGTATTCTGTACGACCCGGAGTAAGCTGATTGGAAGGTAAATAATGTTTACCACTGGCAAATAACGCCCTGGCATAGTCATTAATAACGTCTCCATCCCGGGTTGTATTAGATACAAAGGCAGGTAAAGTTGAATAATCGGGGTCGGTTTGAAGTTCATCGATACCGCGATCTGTAAAAAGCACACTGGTTTCCAGTCGTACTGTTTCATTCCTGTCTAACATAAATTTGATGAATTTCAAACTGGGTTCATAAAACCCCCATCCGGCGCCAGCACCGTCAACTGCAGGTGTCCATCCTTGCGGACCGTAAAAAACAAAATCATGAATTTTAACTTCTCCTGCACCTTGTCCGAAATCGGAATACTGTAATTCGAAGAGATTTTCACTACTGAGTTTACCATCGGTTTTAAAAAGTTCATAAAAATCAGGGAATAAACTGAATTTACCTGAATTGATTATATCTCCTGTAACATCTGCTACAACCTGATAATTTTCTAACTCCAGATTGGCCAATGCTTTCATAGCCATTGCTGTATAAGCAGTAACTCCACCTCTTATATCGGTTCTTTCATTGGGGTGTAATTCCGGTAAATAAGTAATAGCTTCATCCATTTCATTAGAAATGTGTTGCATAACCTCTTCTTTGGTAGAAACCTCTTCGGTTAAAAGATCAGTGGGATCTGAAGTATAAGTAATAAATATATCTCCCCATACTCTTGTTAATTGAAAAAGCATCCAGGCCCTGAGGGTTTTGGCCTCAGCTATATATTGATTTGCCCTGGTTATTTCATTATCGTTGGCAAATTCTTTAAATTTCTCTATCTGTTCTATGGCCGAATGGACTGCAAAAACATCGCTGTATAAAGTTTGCCACAGGGAATTATACATCCAGTAATCTTTGTCGTATATAAAGTTATCTGTATCTGCAAAAGGTTGCTGATCACCCAGCCCACCGGCATTTACATCATCTCCACGTACAGAAATAAGCGGAGGCTGTTCCCATCCCCTTGCATATACTTTGCCATAAGCACCTGTAAGGTAATTTATCATTTCTGAGGCATCATTATAATCTGTATCTTCAGTAAAATCTACATTTTCCGGTAGGGAATTCAGCTCCTCTTCGCAGGATGCAAGTGTAAATAGTATTGCGAGAACAAAAGCTGATTGTTTAATGTTTCTTGTAAGTTTCATAACTAACTTTTTAAATTAAAATCTGAAATTTAAACCCAGGGTGTAAACTGCCGGAATCGGATATGTTTGACGGTCAATACCATCAACTACCTCAGGATTAAATCCATTGTACTTAAATATTGTTAAGGGTCTTTCTGCTGTGAGATATATTCTGATATCCGGTAATACTGTTCCGCTTAATTCTTTTCCTGATAGCGTATATGCCAACTGCACATTCTGTAAACGGAAGAAAGAACCATCCTCTACAAAATAATCACTCATACTTTGGTTCCAACTTCTTCTTAAACCGGATGATGAAGGATATTCGTTTGATGTACCTTCGCCATGCCAGCGATTAATAGCAAGATCAGCATCCATATTTGTATCTGTGGTAAAAATCATTTCTCCGCGTTTACGGTTTAAAATTTTATTACCAATCTGCCCCATAAAACTTGCTGTAAACTCCCATGATTTATAATTAATTCCGAAATTTCCTCCATATGTATAGGATGGTAAATAAGATCCTAATACCACCCGGTCTTCACCGTCCATATTGCCATCACCATTCTGATCTTTAAAAATAAGGTCTCCGGGCACCAATCCGTTAGAAACTGCTACAGGATCTGCCTGCACCTGGGCATCATTTTGATACACCCCTTGTACTTCATACCCGTAAAAAGCAAGTAAAGGCTCTCCAACAATTGAACGTTGCCTGAATTCGGCTGATCCACCGTCAAGGTAAGGCTGACCAAAGAGGTCTGTTACTTCATTTTCTAAAGTAGCAAAATTAGCCCCTACATTATAACTGAAATCTTCAGACACCTGATTATACCAGTTTACAGCTACCTCCAGACCTGAATTTCTTATTTCCCCACTGTTTTTACGTCGGGTTTCTCCGGTCATAGGAACCACAACAGGTATTACAGCATTTTTAGTATCGCGTTGAAAATAATCCAGTTCTAATGACATCCTGTTTTCAAACAACCTTGAAGAAAGACCCACGTTCCATTCTTCAACAACTTCCCATTCCAGGTAATCAAATGTACTGGTAGCTGTCAAACCAGAGACCAGCTCGTTGCCAATAGCAGTAGTAATTATATTAATTGAATTTGAACCATTACTGGCGGGAATTTTGTCGTTCCCTAATTGTCCCCAACTAGCCCGTAACTTGAGGAAGTCCAGAGGACCATTATTTTGCATGAATTCTTCTTCCGTAAGTACCCAACCTACACCAATTGACGGGAAGTAACCATATTTTTCCTGGTATTTAGATGTTCCATCTGCACGCATTGTACCATATAATAGATACTTATTGTCAAAATTATAGGAAACCCTGCCAAAATATGAGAAACCATATTCACGCCGGCCATCATCCCCTACCCTGTCATCAGTGTTGTCTGCTATAATATCATCAGCCAAATCGAGGTACCATAGCTTTTCGTTTTCCCATGGAAAATTAACCCCTTTACTAGCCAGGAAATGATAGGATTCATCCCTGAATGAAGTTCCTGCCATTACAGTTAAATCATGTTTTCCAAACACCTGATTAAAGGTTAAAACATTATCCCATATCTGATTTGAATAAGTTTCTGCTGTTTTTTCCAGTTGAGAATCCGGCCTTTGGAAACCATCCCCTATAAAAAAAGGTAAATCCACATATCGTCCTTCAATTGAGGTATAGGCATGATTGTAAGTTGTTTTAAAGGTTAACATGTCCGGCACCAGGTTAAACTGTGCGTAAAAATTAGTTAATACCTTTCTGATTTTCAGTTTATTCTCATTATAAGCTAAAGTTGAAAAAGGATTTTGCCCTCCTCTGTAACCCAAATCCTGGGCATTTGCATAATTATCGGTGATTTCATCATAAACCGGGAGCACAGGAACAGCAAAATAAGTTTGAAACCACGCGGCATCATCTGATTCATACTTGGTAGCATTACTAAAAACTGTATTGGCACCTACGGTTAACCAATCTGTTGCTTTATAATCTAATTTTGAATTGAGGTTAAAACGTCGGTATTCATTTTTCATATCCAGGATACCATCTTGTTCAAAAAAACTGGCTCCTAATTTATAAGCGGCATTTTCTCCTCCTCCTGAAACGCCAAAACTGTGGTTCATTATTGTTGCGGGCCGCATAACCTGGCTGTACCAATCTGTGTTTACATTGGGCACATTCGGATTTATCCTGCTTCTGCCATACCGTTGCATGGCATTTTCAATAAAACTCACATCTGCTGCAGAACCTGATTCTATAGCCATGGTTGTAAATTGCTCCGTATTGGCCATTTTAAGAATATTCTGAGCAATCTGGTAACCGGTATAAGTATCATAAGTAATTTCGGCTTTCGTATTGTACCGTCCGGATTTTGTTTCAATCAAAACCACACCATTAGCTGCCCTTACACCATAAATAGCAGCAGCTGAAGCATCTTTTAAAACAGAAACGGATTCAATGTCTGTAGTGTTTAAAAAATCAATATCGTCAAAAAACATACCGTCTACTACATACAAAGGCCCGGTATTGCCTGCATCATAAGATCCCACACCACGTATTCTGACTCCGGGGGCATTTCCGGGAGCTCCGTTACTGACTATCTGAAGACCGGGAACTTTTCCTTGTAATGCCTGCATAACCTGGGCTGTTGGAGTTTTAACGATGTCTTCTGATTGCACTGTAGAAATAGAAGAGGTTAAATCCTTCACTCTTAACTGGCCGTAACCTATTACAACTACATCATCCAAGGCCTGGACATCTTCAGACAGACTGATAATTATATTCGTTCTACCATTTACCGGAACTTCCAGAGTAGCATAACCTATATAACTTATTTGTAGCACTGCTTCTTCGGGAACATCAGTCAGTGTAAAATTTCCATCAAAATCTGTTTGAGTGCCTGACTCCGTACCCATAATTAATACTGTGGCTCCGGGAAGGGGAATATCTTCCGAATCCGAAACTTTTCCGGTTACTGTAATTTCCTGAGCAAGAATTCCAGAACCCCATAATATAAAAACACTTAATAAAATCTTTCCCATTTGATTATTTTTTGATTTAAGCTTTCTTAAAGTTATAAGGTTTCCTAAATGTTGTAGTAAAAAAAACTACATTTTGACTACATCAAATATTAACATGCTCTGTATTAGAGAAAAAATGGGATTTAAGAGAGGATGCTAACTGGATATTAAAATTTATAAATTCAGAATGATGTAGTAATGATGTAGTCTAAATTTTAATTTTTTGTTAATAAAATAGCCAAAAAAGAAGATTTTATGGATATTTTATGAAATATTCATAAAATATTCGTTCAAATTTTGGTTTTTGTCAAGATTTAACTTTTTTCTTAAACGGTATCTGTGTATTTCTACACCCCTTGAAGATATGCTCATCAGAGGTGATATTTCTTTAGTTGAAAGGTTTAATTTAAGATAAGCACAGAGTCTCAAATCTTTGGGAGTTAAAACGTCAGGGTGCCTCTCAACGAGATTTTTAAAAAACGATTCATGTATTTGATTAAAATTAGATTCAAATACCTCCCAATCTTTTACATTATCAATATTCTTATCAATATTGCTGAGAAGTCTGTTAAACTTATTTTTACTTAAAACTTCATTTTTAAATTCGAGCAAATCACTTTTCAATTTAAGGAGTAGTTCATTTTTTTTGGTCATCGTCATAGCTGTGTTTGCCAGTTCTTTGGTTTTAGCATTAAGTTCTCTTAAATACTGCTTTTTTTGAAATTCATTTAATTTCTTTTCATGGTTCAGTGCCTCTTCCTTTCTCAGAAGTTCCTGTTGATGGGTGTATTGCTCTTCCAGATACTTTTTATGCCTGATAAGCACATACTTATTGATGGTTACAATTACAAAAACAACAATTAAAGCAAGTAGCAAAAAGAAGATAATCCCATATATGCCGGCATACCAGGGAGGCTTTACATAAAATTTTAATTTTGTGTTATTACCGGATGAATTTAACGAAGCTGTTAATGTTTTTAAATTCAATTCTTCGTCTCCAAAAGGCAGGTTATAAAACACTATTTTTCCACTGGACGGCTTCCAGTTTTCATCTTCTCCCGACAGTTTATAAGCAATTGTGTTATTAGAAAGAAAAGGCATACTCACCTCTATGGTTAACGTGTCTTTGGACCGAAAAGACAGTTCAGTTCCTAAATCCTGAGGTTTTCCATTAATGAATATTCGTTCAATTCGCGGAGGCTGAATTTCGCTACCATTGTTAATCTTTTTCGGATTTACTGCGAGCACATCATTGTAAAGTAGTATGTAAGTAAGGCTGTCATTAACTATAATAGCTTTTTCATTTTTATTAACTAACAGGTCCTTATAGTACCTGTTTGGTATAAAAACTTGCTGGATGCTGTCTTGTAATTCATTTCTAAAAAACACAGTTCCGTTATTATGTTTAAACACAAAAGGTTTATAATCGGTATCTGAAATAGGATATGCAGCCTTGTATGACCCTAAAATACTGTTTAATGAGACAAATGGTTCTATTTTTTGTTCAATACTGTTATAAACAAACCATTTTTCATTACTGAAAAAAGCAATATCATTTTCAATTTTAAAAAGCCTGATATCGTATAGGTTTAATAGTGTATTGTCCTGAAACGCTTCAATTTTTTCAACGGATTTATAATCTTCAGATAAATGTAAGCGATAAATCCCTTTATATGCATGAGCTATCCACAGAATGTGGCGCTGCTCAAACACAATTTGCTTAACAGGGAAGTTAATTTCCGGTATTCTTTCAGAAACCCAATTCCCTGATTCTTTTTTATACAAGCTTATACCCGAATAATTTCCTTGAATAAAAGTTCCGTTGTTTTCCGGCAATGGTAAAAAAATATAACCACCATTAAGCCCGGAAATCTCAGTTAGAATATCATCTTTAATACTGTACGTTACAAGATTATGTCCACAAATAATTTCATCTTCAACCACATATAAATCCCACGTATGCCCCTGAGAACCTTTAACAAATTCAACACCCTTTGCATCAATTCTATATATACCAGTATTAGTGGCTAAATAGGTTTCATTATTCAGGGTTGCCACATCGTAAACAGCGCCTATATTTTGAGAAGTAGGATTTAAATAATAGGCGGAGTAATTGACAGGTACGGCTGAAACACCATTATCCAAGGCCACCCATAATACCCCGTTATTGTCTACTGTACTTGCTAAAATGGTATTATTTTGCAGCCCGTTATTTACATGAAGGTTGTAATATAAATTATCTTTTTCATTTAAAACATATAGCCCATGCTTTATGGTGCCAAAAATTAATTTTTCCTTATCATGGATTATATTATTAAGCTGGTGCTCTTTTAGTATTTCATTTACCGGATGTTCCCATTTTTTAATACCCTGCTGGTACGAAATAAAGCATCCGTTTAATGAAGTTCCTATCATTAGTTCTTTCTCTCCATAGGGTATAATGGATTGTACAGAATAATCTTTTAAAATTTCGGACCCTTCAACAATTTCAAAAGAAGATTCGTTTAAACGGAATATACCTTTACCAGCCATAAAAACGTAAAAATCATCCTTATGGAGTAATGCGCCATGCAAAGTAGCTCCTGGGGTTAAAACTTCTGTTTTATTATTTTGATAAATGTAGATTTTCGCAAAAGATTTAAATATAACCCTCTCTTTCCCCGGGTATACGCCCCAAATGGATTCAGTCTCAATATCCTTTTTATTTAAACCAGATACAAGACTTGTATATATAAGTTCTCCGTTTTTGGATCTCTCCCAATACCCGAATTCTTCGTATGATCCCGTGAAAATTTTATGGCCTTTAACCGCAACAGACCTGATAATTGTTTTATTGGGTAACTGGTAAAGCCTCCATTCCAGTCCATCAAATTCCAGCAAACCTTCATTGTTTGCAACGTACAGGTAATCATTACTCTCACAAATACTCCAGTTTTGATTTCCTGCCCTGTATTCTTTTATATTAAAATTGTGTACAGGCGGTAACTCCTGCTGAGCAATTCCAAAATAAAAGGTCAGAGAAAAAAGTATAAAAAAATAAGATATTCTGCTTTTCAATTTTTTATCTGAATAAATCAACTTAAATATAAGTAAATTCCCGGAGAGATGTTATAAAGGGGCGTCAACTTTATAGAGAAGACTAATTTAACGCCAGGTATAAGAATAGGAATGTTGCATCGAATTCATGCTAATATAGATCAGGGTTTGTCCCGGAATAAAGCTAAATTTTGAATGAAAGTACGGCTCTCTAAACCACCAGCCAGGGCTCCGGTTGTTACCCCCACTGTACTTATAAAAACTGCAAGACGAATTTTATCTGCAAGAGAAACTTCCGGTTTGTCTAACGTAGGCCAGGTTTGTATTAAATCCGGAGGAAAAATATACACTTCTATAACCAACATTAATCCTGCAACTAAAGAGAATAAACCAATACATGCAAAAAAAATACTGAAATAGATAACACTATTGGCAACGGCTAAGTGCTCAGTTAATATTCTTTTTTCTTTTCTTGGCAGAAAAAGAGATTGAATTCTTACCAGATAAAAACTGGCACCAAGAATACTTATTACAGCAAAAAAAGCCGCTGTTCCGTTAGTCATTCCCAAACCTACATCCCAGGTTTCGGCAGTAAATATCAAGATCAAGGCCGGAGCTATAGCTGCTGTAGCCAATCCCGGCAAAAACAAGAATAACAGTGGGGATTTATTTTCCAACAATGGCTTAAAAAATTCTTTTAAGTGCCTGCCAGTCATTAATACGTGAAATATAAAGGTTTCAACGGCATTTCCGTTTTTAAGCTCCCGATCAGGAGCTTTGGGGGCCTTTTTCCGTAAAATTTCTTTTTCCCTGGTATTATACGAGGGTATAGTTTTGAGTTCCCTGTTAAAATCTACAGTCCCCATAATCTTACTGTTTACAGCAGAGACATCTTTTAATCCCAGCATATGCCCTGTAAGGTGCAAAAACAGCAAGGCACTGTTTAATCTGACGTGCTCATCATGTAAACTACGGGTTTCTTTATTTCTACCTGTTGTAATCAACTTTCGTATTGAAGTGACAATTATTCTGGCTACAGAAGAACATAACCCGGCTTCTATCCGTTTTTTACGAGACATAAGCCCTACATCTGTAATCACGTTTACAATATCATACGGGCCTTCTGCCATTATCTGGCTGGCACTGTCCAAAAACTCAGAAGGACTTCTTACTTTGTCATTTTCTAAATGTACGGTATCAGCGATTTCAAAAAACCACTTTATACCTGTTCCCTCTTCCAATTTTTCTTTTACATCTTTAATAAGCTGATTCGCGTATACATGTAGCTCTTCTTTATTTCCCGTTGGCCCGACAGCCACCAAAATACCCACGTACATCTCCGGATCGGGAGTTGGACCCTGTGCCTCCTTCAATTCAGCAAAAAACCTTTTTCCTGAAGTGAGCGCTCTTATAATTTTAGTTGAATTTATGAATCTCACAGATTGAAGAACACGCAATGCGTAAAAAATTCTGAAAATTCTAAATACAGGAACTACTAATGAAATAAGGGTAATCCAGTTCTGCTTTATAAAACTGAATTTACGGGGCGCTAAAACTAGTTTAAGTAAATATTCTAAAATAAACAGAGTCCAAACCCCGTAGAGCAAATACTCCTGAACTGCGGATAATCCACTTACCAATTCCACCACAAACAAGTACATCCATAATATAGCCAGAATAAACATAGGAATCTCCATCTGCTCTTCCAGCTTATAAAAAACTCTGTATTTTTTCCGGCTTCTTTTCAATATAAATTACCTTGGGAATCAAGGATGACTTTCAGGTATCTTTAAATTTAATAATTTCTAAAGAGAAATGTTATTATCAGGGGACCGTAAAATTAATAGAGGAAGGAAAATATTCATTAGGTTTAAAAAAAGTATATTGTTACTTCTGGAATTATAATATACTACCCAAAAGTATATACATCAGATTTAAGATATTTGATGGCTACAACTTTTAAAGGATATAGAGGTTTTTCATTTTTTTT
>CALGUD010000111.1 GCA_937901915.1 uncultured Flavobacteriaceae bacterium | reverse complement strand
GTGGCTCTTGTACTTTTATCATTGCTCAAAGTGAGGACACTTTGCGCAGCTGGGGAGTGTTGAGCATTTGTTGATAATTTTTACATTAAGACTTATCATTCACAAAGCTACATTATCAATCTTATATAAACAAGCTTTTTAGTTATTGTTTGTGACTCATAAATCATTTACTTTTGCTAAAACACTGATTTTACAATCATTTTCAATACTTATCATTATGGATTTTGGAGATAATATGATGCTACTGCGTAAGAAGAAAAAGCTTTCTCAAGCTGCTTTGGGTAATTTAATAGGGACTTCCGGTGATGTGGTTGGACGTTATGAACGTGGTGATATTAAACCCTCTATTGATGTAGTTGTAAAAATTGCTGATGCTTTGGAAGTTTCTGTAGATTACTTAATTGGCAAGAGCAAATTGCAATTGGACAAGGAAGCCCTTAAGCGGTTGGAGCGTATCTCTGAACTCTCAGAAGATAATAAATCATTTATCTATAACATGATTGATATGGCTTTACGGGATTTTAAAACTAAAAAAGCGTATATGTAAATGTTTCTTAAAATTAAACACTTCATTAGCCAGTTATCACCTAAAATAAACAATATAGCTGGCTTTATTACACTAGGAACTTTTATTGCTCCCTTTTTGTTTTTTTTATGGACGTACCATAAAAATCTTGAAGAAGAGAACCTAAAATTAAAGAATGAACTGGCTACTGGTCAGATGACTCTATGGGTTAAGAATTCGACAAAAGAGACAAGGAGTTTTAATTATACAGATATTTTGGAAGGAAAAGGATCAGGAACACCTATATCAGCTGGTAATATACAGGCTTTTAAAATGAAAAAAGGTGTGTATTCTTGGTATTGCTATGATTCCCGCAATGGTTTTAATGATATTGATACTCTTAAAAAGGGAGAACTGGTTTTTAAATATCATCAACAAAAAGCACTAGTAATAATTGATAAATAAACAAAAACCACCCATTTCTGAGTGGCCTTTGTTCTTTTATCATTGCTCAAAGTGAGGACACTTCGCGCAGCTGGGGAGAGCATGGTAAAGTAGATGTGGAAGTAGACCAACAACTGCTAAAACGGGTTATTGAGGTACAGCAAATGAACCCCGAAGATAAAGAGCATATTCTCTACACACTCGATGCCCTTATTAAAAATGTAAGACTTAAATCTATTGCATAAAAAAGCCACAACCTTTTACAGTTGTGGCTTTTTCTAACTTTTATTATTGCACGAAGTGAGGACACTTTGCAACTAGATAAATTAAAATATTTATTTTTTAAATCCTTCTAGTTTTAATTTTTCAGACTCATCAATTAATTGTTTTCCATGTTCTTCATTTTTAGGAAGATAAAGACCTTCAATATAATATTTACCTAAAAGCTCTTTTGCGTTTATTTCGCCATTTTCTGCAGCTAATTTTAGATATTCTAATGCCATTAGACGAGTTTTAGGGTCAAGTTCTGCAAGAACGTCATCATTGTCTTTATGATGAAAATCAGTTAAACAATAAAAGACATCCATACAAGCAAACTTATTATTATATTTATTAGCCATTATTAAGGCTGTGTATAAAAAACCCTCATATGGAGAATCCATATATCCAATACTTAATTTTTCATATGCATCATTATCCCCATTTTCTAAAGCCATTTTTTTTAATTCTTGCACAGGTTTATCTGACTGATTTATAGAAACTGATTTATCTGTGCATTGACAACAAAAAATTGAAAATAATATTAAATATGTTGTGTATTTTTTTTTTCTATCCATAATCTTATTCTTGATATAATAAATAATCTATTATGCTAGGCGTATTTGTAGGTGTCCAACTACCCTCATAACTTCTTACTTCTTCTCCATTTTTGAACACTCTCCATGAGCCTTCATTATCTGACCTACTGTCATTCTTTATGGAGCCGTCTTCATTCCGTATATATTCACCATCTTCATCTTGTGCTTCTGCCTCATAAGTACCAACAACACCTTCTGAGTTAAAGTACACTCTTTCATCAGGTGCAACGATTTCTACATCTGTAAATTCTTCAGATGCTGATATTTTCTGGGCCATAGATTCATTTTTAACATTGCCTTCTGAATCTTTAGAGTCACAACCAGTTCTACATGAATATAATACAACAGTCATTCCTTCATTGCTTTCCCGATTTTTCCATGCATCACTTTGGTTGTTTAATAAGTTATTAAGAGATTTACCACTATCTATTTTAGATCCATCTTTACTATTTACTATATAATTTGGATTTCCATGAGCCGTCACTGTAACTAATTTATTGTTATTTTTAATATTTTGAGATCCACTATGAATAACCGGATTTTTCTCTTTATTTACTAAAACAACTTCCAGGCCTTCTAATTCAACCCCATCAATAACTCTATTTTCTGAAAAATTATAAGTACCATTATAAACATATTCTTCAGCTAAAGGGTCAATTTGCCAGAACCTACCAATTGCTGGGTCACTAATCCTATATTTCCACTCATGAGTATTTAAACCTAAGTCTTCTGTAAATTCTTGATCTTGGTAAGTTTTCAGGTTGTTTTTCACCCCATACATTCCATTATTATAGCCTTTATGTTCCATGCCGAATGGATAATAATTTTGCTCCCTGCGTATCTCCGAAGTTCCGTCAATACTACCATTTCTATTATCATCGGCATAGGTAATTCTTATATTACTCTGGTGGTCTTTAAGGTAATAAACATACTGCCAGTCATTGCCGTCGGGTTCAATATAACCTTCAGGTTGAGTAATCTGTTTCAAAGAACTGTTCTCATATATATAACCGCCAGCGTAATCTGTGGTGGTCACATTTCCATTATCATTGGTTACTTTCCTGAGCTTTGTCCTATCCGCTGCATAAATGTAATTTACTTTTTTGGTATCGGAGTTATTGAACTTAACTTCCGTTGGCATGTTCAGATGGTTGTAAGCTATAGCGGTAATGCCTTTGTTGGTATCCATAAGAAGATTTCCGTTTGCATCATACGCATAATCATCGGCAGTATCTGCGGCCTGGTTTACAGCATCATCTTTAAATCCAAACTGGTCTAAAGGGGCAGCATCTACCACTTTCATGAGTTTGTTTCCGCTGTCGTAACTGTAACTTAAAATATCCATATCACCAAACAATGTTGCCCCCACATTGGTGTGGCCTTTTCTGTTTAAAGACATGATATTCCCGTTCTTATCGTAGGTAATATTGCTAACATCGTAATTTGAGCTGGCACCCCCCGTGGCGCCTATAATTCGGTTTAAAGGGTCGTACTCTTAATTATAGCGTTTTTTTTAACTCCGGTCGCATT
>CALGUD010000110.1 GCA_937901915.1 uncultured Flavobacteriaceae bacterium | reverse complement strand
TGTTCAATCGGATAACCCCTGTACATGAGGATTCCTTTTTCGCCATCCAAAAATGTAATTTCACTTTTGCAGGATCCGGTATTTTTATAGCCGGGGTCTAAAGTAATCATACTTGAAACACTACGTAATGCCTTAATATCTATGGCTAGTTCATTTTCTGTACCTTCAATTACAGGAAACTCATACTTGTCGCCGTTATACTCCAGAATAGCTTTATCTGACATATTAAATTATTTTTGTTTTGTAGAGGTGCAAAACTACGAAATTATACGTAAATTTTAAGGTTCGTCGAAAGACTTTTTTATTAATTTAACTGAGTTGCTTAGTAGGTGGTAAAAAAAATATCTTTTCCATATTAGTTTGAAGATACATCGTAATTTTCCGAGAGTATTTTTCCTTTACTATTCACCCGGTTTCTTGAATTTTGAGTTTTATCAAGCGTATTTTCTTCTTCATTTTTAACATTATAGAGGTAGTTATAATATTCATCAAGAGATTTTTCCCAGGTAAAACGTTGTTTTTTTGCATTATTGCTTATTTCTGTCCACATACGCTTATTATTGAAGAACATATCTAAGGTGCCCTCAAAGGTTTTAACGAAATTATTTATTTTTTCATCATAGGTGTTTCCATCAAAACTAAATCCTGTTTCCAGATGAACTACTGTATCTTTTAATCCTCCAGTTGCATGAACAAGACAAGGTTGCCCATCTCTCATAGCCAGCATCTGGCTAATTCCGCACGGCTCAAAGAGACTTGGCATCAGAAATAAATCTGACTCAGCATAGAGGGAATCTATAACATCTTCGGATTGTCCGTTTATAAATATGAAGTTCTCATAAGTATAGCTTATTTCCCGAAAAAGTTCTTCATAATCGGGTGCACCACTTCCTAATAAAATAAATACACCGTTAACTTCTTTTAGTTTTTGAAGAACTTCCACCAATACTTCCGGTGTTTTTTTAAAGAAGTAAAATTTTTGCTCCGTTAACCTCGAAACACTACAACAAATAAAATCCGGTGGATTTTTGAAAAGCTCAATTACTTTACTTCCAGTATGTATTAAAAAATCAGACTTATACTTTTTATGTGGCTGCTGGAGCCATTCGAATGTAGCTTTTATAGTTCTTAAGTACAGCTGGCCTTTTTCTGCCTGTCTCATATTGGTATAATTACAACCATTTAATATTCCAAATAACCTGTTCTCATTATCTGCTTTTTGCAAATCATTTTCCAATCCTTCACCACCTATAAATAACGGTTTTTTACTGGGCTCCAAAATATTATTTTTATAAGATGGGGATACTGTATGAACAGTATCGGCCAATCTAATACCAATGGCCATGAGATTAATACAATCTGAATATACTGGATCGGCTAATACATCATAATTAACCTTCATGTCTGGAAACCATGCCTTTAGAGAAGAACGGTTATTTTCAAAAGGCCTGATGCCCTGAATCGCTAGGTTATGTATCGTATAAGAAAAAAATATTTTTTTTAATGGTTTGTATTCCTGATGATATTCTTTTAACAATAATATCATGCTTGTATGCCAATCGTGAAGATGAATAATATCTATATTTCCCAAAATACCTTTTACAATAGCTGAAGCCAGTGCAGTATTGAACAATGTAAACACATTTGCATCTTCACAAAAAGGTTCTACATCATCATAATGGTATATATGTGCAATATCTCCTGAAGTTATTTCGGGATGATGAATTACGTAATGCTTTATGTTTTTATCCGGCCGTTTCGCCCTGACTTCGTATAACTCGGCCACATTGGTAGTTCCTCTGAAATTAAACCCAATTTCTGTAATAAAATTTTCATTTAAATGTAATCTTCCATATGCCGGAGTAACTACTATTACCTGGTCACCTCTTTTTGCTATCTCTCTGGGAACATCCCTAACAACATCGGCCATACCACCTGCTTTACAATTATTTATTGCGTCATTTTCTGCCGATATGAAGAGGAATTTAGTATTCAAAATAAACGATGCTTTTTAATGTTCTTCTTAAAGTTAAGAGTTTTAAATGTGAATTAATAACATTTTTAAGTTAATATCTATAAAAATAGCATTAAAAATAGAGTACCTAAGAATTTATGTAAAAATACAGATAAAAAAAAGCCTGATTTGATTCAATCAGACTTTTTAGTGCCCTTTAGGCGGTGTATTAATTTATTTCCTTTTAACCTTAAAAGCTTTTTCTTGTGGATAATAGGCCACCCTACCTAATTCTTCCTCAATTCGTAATAGTTGGTTGTATTTTGCCATACGATCACTTCTTGAAGCTGAACCTGTTTTAATTTGCCCTGTATTTAATGCCACAGCTAAATCTGCAATGGTATTATCTTCTGTTTCTCCTGAACGGTGAGACATTACTGAAGTATAACCCGCATTCTTCGCCATGTTAACAGCAGCAATTGTTTCTGTTAAAGTTCCAATCTGGTTTACTTTTATAAGAATTGAATTTGCTATATTGTTTTCAATACCTCTAGATAAACGTTCAACATTGGTAACAAATAAATCATCACCAACCAACTGAACCCTGTCGCCAACTTTTTCTGTAAGGACTTTCCATCCATCCCAGTCATTTTCGTCCATTCCATCTTCAATAGATATAATCGGATACTGATCACAAAGATCGGCTAAATATTGTGCTTGCTCTTCCGAAGTTCTTACAGCGCCTTTGTCACCTTCAAACTTTGTATAATCATACTTTCCATTCTCATAGAACTCAGCAGCCGCACAATCTAAAGCAATCATTATTTCATCGCCCATTTTATAACCTGCTTTTTCAACAGCTTTAGCAATAGTATCTAACGCATCTTCGGTTCCGTCTAAAGTTGGAGCAAATCCACCTTCGTCACCTACAGCCGTGCTTAAATTTCTATCATGTAAAACTTTTTTAAGGCTATGAAAGATTTCGGTCCCCATTTGCATAGCATGTGTAAAATTCTTTGCTTTTACGGGCATAACCATAAACTCCTGAAATGCTATGGGAGCATCGGAATGCGAACCTCCGTTAATGATATTCATCATTGGAACCGGTAAAGTATTTGCACTAACGCCGCCTACATACCTGTACAATGGCATTCCAAGTTCATTGGCCGCAGCTTTAGCAACTGCAAGAGATACTCCTAAAATAGCATTTGCGCCTAATTTAGATTTATTTGCCGTACCGTCAAGATCTATCATTAACTGGTCTATTTGGTTTTGTGCAAAAACCGATAATCCTGCAAGCTCTTCTGCAATAATATCATTAACGTTATCAACCGCTTTTAAAACCCCTTTTCCAAGATAGTTTTTACCACCGTCCCTTAACTCTACGGCTTCATGTTCTCCTGTAGAAGCACCTGATGGTACTGCTGCTCTTCCCAATATTCCGTTTTCGGTTAATACATCAACTTCAATTGTTGGATTTCCTCTTGAATCTAAAATCTGACGTGCATGCACGTTTATGATTATACTCATACTGTTTCTAATTTATGTTGTTTTATATTTTCAATGAATTGGTCAAATAAATAAGTTGCATCATTTGGCCCCGGCCCTGCTTCCGGATGGTATTGTACAGAAAAGGCATTTTTACTTTTAACTTGTATTCCCATTATGGTATTATCATTTAGATGGGTATGGGTTATTTCTACATCGGCATGCTCTTCTGTTTCTTTTCTGTTTATGGCAAATCCATGATTTTGAGAAGTGATTTCGCCTTTTCCTGTAATATGATTTATTACGGGATGGTTTATACCTCTATGTCCATTATGCATTTTAAAAGTAGAAATTCCTTTTGCTAATGCCAATATCTGGTGTCCGAGACAAATTCCAAACAGAGGCTTATTTTCATCCATAATTTTTTTTGTAACTTCTATGGCCCCAGGTAATGGTTCGGGATCGCCCGGACCGTTTGACAAAAAGTAACCATCGGGATTCCATGCTGCCATATCGTCAAAAGTTGTATTGTATGGAAATACTTTTATATAAACCCCTCTTTTAGCAAGGTTTTTAAGAATATATCTTTTTATACCAAAGTCTAAAGCTGCTATCTTTATCTCTGCATTTTCTTCACCAAAATAATAAGGTTCTTTTGTAGAAACCCTCGATGCCAATTCCAGACCATTCATATCCGGCACATCGGCAAGTTGTTTTTTAAGCCCTTCAATATTATCAACCTCGGTTGAAATAACAGCGTTCATTGCGCCATGATCACGAATGTAACTAACCAAAGCACGTGTATCAACATCAGAAATTGCAAAAAGGTTATTCTTATCAAGAAAATCTTCCAGAGAACCATCTGAGGCTGGCCTTGAGTGTGTATAGCTAAAGTTTTTACATATAAGGCCTGCTATCTTAACAGAGTCAGATTCTGATTCATCATCATTTACACCATAATTACCAATATGTGCATTCGTGGTAACCATTAATTGGCCAAAATAGGATGGATCGGTAAATATTTCCTGATAACCGGTCATCCCGGTATTGAAACAAACTTCTCCAAAGGCGGTTCCTTTTTTATTACCAACCGCTTTTCCATAAAAAATGGTTCCATCGGCCAAAAGGATAAGCGCTTTTTTTCTGGACTGGTATTTCATCTATTTTTGTTTTTAAATTCCCCTTTTAACAGGAAAGTTTTGCAAAATAACATAAAAAAAAGGATAAACTAAAGTGTTTATCCTTTTTGATATGTTATGATAACATTAATCATTACTCTTGTGATGTTTCTTCAGATTTTGATTCAACATCTTTAGATCCTTTTTTCTTGGAAGCTTCTTCAGCTTTATCCTCTTTTTTAGAACTTTCTTCAGCTTTATCCTCTTTTTTAGAAGTTTCTTCAGCTTTACTCTCTTTTTTAGAAGTTTCTTCTGTTTTAGGCTCTTCAACTTTTTCGGTTTCAGCTTTTTTGCTTTTACCCCGTCTTGTTGTTTTTTTCTTAGGCTTATCTGAATTATAAGTTTCGTTATAATCAACTAACTCAATCATGGCCATTTCGGCATTATCACCTAAACGGTTACCAAGCTTAATAATCCTGGTATAACCTCCAGGCCTGTCGCCAACTTTAACGGCTACATCTTTAAACAATTCAGCCACCGCATATTTATCTCTTAATGATGAAAATACGATTCTTCTGTTGTGGGTTGAATCGGTTTTAGATTTAGTAACCAGGGGCTCAACAAATTGCTTCAATGCTTTTGCTTTGGCTAAGGTTGTATTAATACGCTTATGTTCAATTAAAGAACATGCCATATTAGCCAACATAGCTCTTCTGTGAGCAGTCTTTCTACCTAAATGGTTAAATTTCTTTCCGTGTCTCATTGTATTCTTTAATTATCCTTTTAAAATTTCCGTTTTGTGGTATTTTAATAAGGAAGAATTTAGTCTTTATCTAATTTATATTTTGATAAGTCCATTCCGAAGCTTAATCCCTTGTTATTTACAAGTTCTTCAAGTTCAGTTAATGATTTTTTACCAAAATTTCTGAATTTCATTAAATCATTTTTATTGAAGGATACCAAATCTCCAAGGGTATCAACTTCTGCAGCTTTTAAACAGTTAAGTGCTCGTACAGAAAGATCCATATCAATTAACTTGGTTTTAAGTAATTGACGCATGTGAAGAGATTCTTCGTCATATGTTTCTGTTTGTGCAATTTCATCAGCTTCAAGTGTTATTCTCTCATCAGAGAACAACATGAAATGGTGAATTAATATTTTTGCTGCCTCAGTTAAAGCATCTTTAGGATGTATTGAACCATCTGTGATTATTTCAAAAACCAATTTTTCATAATCGGTTTTTTGTTCAACACGAAAATTTTCAATGCTATAATTTACATTTTTAATCGGCGTGTAAGTAGAATCCGTAAAAATGGTTCCTAAAGGTGCATTTTGCTTTTTGTTCTCTTCAGCAGGAACAAAACCTCTACCTTTTTCAATAGTGATTTCCATGTTAAGATTTACTTTCGGATCCATATTACAGATCACAAGGTCGGGGTTTAAAACCTGAAAACCTGAAATAAATTTTTGAAAATCACCTGCAGTTAGTTGTTCTTTCCCACTTACTGAAATAGATACAGTTTCATTATCAATATCATCAATCTGTCTTTTAAAACGTACTTGTTTTAAATTAAGTGTGATATCAAGAACATCCTCCACGATACCTTCAACCGTAGAAAACTCGTGATCTACTTTATCTATTCTTACTGATGTTATAGCAAAACCTTCTAATGAAGATAAAAGGACTCTTCGTAGTGCGTTACCAACTGTCAATCCGTAACCGGGTTCCAAAGGTCTGAATTCAAACTTACCTTCGAAATCGTTAGAATCGATCATTATAACTTTATCGGGCTTCTGAAAATTTAAAATTGCCATACGACTGCTGTCTGTTTTGGTTATTATTTAGAGTATAACTCGACGATTAATTGCTCCTTAATGTTTTCTGGTATTTGAATTCTTTCAGGAACAGCTACAAATGTACCTTCTTTTTTATCATTGTTCCATGTAATCCATTCATAAACCGAACTGTTGTTAGAAAGAGAATTTTCTATAGCTTCAAGAGATTTTGATTTTTCTCTTACTCCTACTACGTCTCCGGCTTTTAACTGGTATGATGGTATATTAACAATTTCACCATTCACTGTAATATGACGGTGAGAAACTAACTGTCGGGCTCCTCTTCTGGAAGGGGAAATTCCCATTCTGTAAACCACGTTATCTAATCTGGACTCACAAAGTTGTAATAATACTTCACCTGTTACTCCTTTACTACGGTTTGCTTTTTCAAATAAGTTTCTGAATTGTCTTTCTAAAATACCATAGGTATATTTAGCTTTTTGCTTTTCCATTAACTGGACAGCATATTCGGATTTTTTTCCTCTTCTACGGGTATTCCCATGTTGTCCCGGAGGATAATTTCTTTTTTCAAAAGATTTATCTTCTCCAAAAATTGCTTCACCGAATTTACGTGCAATTTTAGTTTTTGGACCTGTATATCTTGCCATGTTTATTAAAATATTTTAGAAGGTGATTATGAATTAAGGCTATCCTCCGATAATCGTTAAACCTTCAGCTTAAACAAAAATTAATTAAACTCTTCTTCTTTTTGGTGGTCGACACCCATTGTGAGGAAGTGGGGTAACATCAATAATCTCAGTTACTTCAATTCCTGCATTGTGTAGAGACCTTATTGCAGATTCCCTACCTGCCCCGGGGCCTTTAACAAAAACTTTTACTTTTTTTAATCCTGCTTCGTGTGCTATTTTAGATGCATCTTCAGCGGCTACCTGAGCAGCATAAGGTGTATTTTTTTTAGACCCTCTGAATCCCATTTTACCGGCTGATGACCAAGCAATAACATCTCCTTTTTTATTGGTTAAAGATATAATGATGTTATTGAAGGATGCAGAAATATGTGCTTCTCCAATAGAATCTACAATAACCTTACGTTTTTTTGCAGTTTTTGTATTTGACTTTGCCATACTACTACTAAATTATTTAGTTGCTTTTTTCTTGTTAGCAACTGTTTTTCTTTTACCTTTTCTTGTTCTGGAGTTATTCTTTGTCTTTTGCCCTCTTAAAGGAAGACCAGACCTGTGACGAATACCTCTGTAACATCCGATGTCCATTAAACGTTTGATGCTTAACTGAACTTCTGAACGCAATTCACCTTCAATCTTAAATGAAGACACAGCTTCACGAATATTGGAGATTTCCTGGTCGTTCCAGTCAGATACCTTTGTATCTTCACTAACCTCAGCTTTTGCTAAGATTTCTTTTGCCCTACTGTTTCCAATACCAAAGATATAGGTTAGTCCTATAACTCCTCTTTTATGTTTTGGTAGGTCTACACCTGCAATTCTTGCCATAATCTATCCTTGTCTTTGTTTGAATCTAGGATTCTTTTTGTTAATTACGTACAATCTTCCCTTACGACGCACAATTTTGCACTCGGGACTTCTTTTCTTTAGTGATGCTCTTATTTTCATCTAACTAATTTTTTCTCTTAGTATCTATAAGTTATTCTCGCTTTTGAAAGGTCGTATGGACTCATTTCCAATTTCACTTTATCACCAGGCAATAATTTAATGTAATGCATACGCATTTTACCTGAAATATGAGCGGTTACCACGTGGCCATTTTCTAATTCAACTCTAAACATTGCATTAGATAATGCTTCAATGATAGTTCCGTCTTGTTCTATTGCTGCTTGTTTTGCCATATATTAAGCTACAACTTTTCTGTTTTTACCGGTTTTCATCAGTCCATCGTAATGTCTGTTCAACAGATATGAATTTACCTGTTGCATGGTGTCGATTGCAACTCCTACCATAATTAACAGTGATGTTCCTCCGTAAAATAATGCCCAACCTTGCTGCATGTCCATAAGATTATATACTACAGCAGGCAATATTGCTATCAATGCCAGGAATACGGATCCCGGAAATGTAATTAATGACATTATCTTATCTAGGTATTCTGATGTTTCTTTTCCAGGTCTGATGCCGGGTATAAATCCACCGCTTCTTTTAAGGTCATCAGCCATTTTGTTGGTTGGTACTGTAATTGCCGTATAAAAATAGGTGAATATTATAATCAATAAGGCAAAAAGTAAATTATACCATAAACCAAACATATCACTAAAACTCACCTGCAACCACTGTCCTACAGCAGTATCTTTTAAAGTACCAATAGTTCCTATATAACTCGGGGCAAACATTATAGCTTGTGCAAATATAATAGGCATTACCCCCGATGCATTTAGTTTAAGCGGTATATATTGCCGTGAACCAAATACATTTTTCTCATACCCTCCCGAAGCCGTTCTTCTGGCATATTGAACGGGTATTTGTCTTGTAGCCATTACCAGCATAATACAGGCAAGGATGACAACAAACCATATGATTACTTCAATAAGGATAAGCATAAATCCTCCATTATTCTCAGACACTCTTGATACAAACTCCTGAGCAAATGATTGTGGTAAAGTTGCTATGATACCCACCATAATAAGGAGAGAAATACCATTGCCTATACCTTTGTCGGTGATTTTCTCACCCAACCACATGGCAAACATAGTACCGGTTGCTAAAATAATTATATTCGAAAACCAAAACACTGTATTATCAACCTGGCCTGACTTGGCACCTTGGCTTATAATGTAAGTTAAATATGCACCACCTTGAACTAAAGTGATCGCAACTGTCAAATACCTTGTAATTTGAGCCAATTTCTTCCTGCCGGACTCCCCTTCTCTTTGCTGTAGCTTCTGAAAATAAGGAACAGCGAAACCAAGTAATTGAACAATGATCGAAGCTGTGATATAAGGCATTATACCTAAAGCAAAAACAGAGGCTCTATTAAAGGCACCTCCGGCAAATATATTTATTAATCCTAATAAATCAGTTGCTCCACCTTGCCCAGACGCATCTGCCAAAGCTGATGGAATTACACCCGGTAAAACAACATATGATCCAAATCTGTATATAAAAAGCAAAGCTAAAGTGAAAAGAATTTTCTTCCTTAACTCTTCAATGCTCCATATATTTTTAAGTGTCGTAAAGAACTTATTCATTATTCTGATTTAAAGAATTGTTATAGAACCTCCCTTCCCTTCAATTGCACTCTTAGCAGTTTCAGAGATTGCATTTCCTTGTACATTTAAAGCTGCACTTAGCTCGCCATAAGCT
>CALGUD010000109.1 GCA_937901915.1 uncultured Flavobacteriaceae bacterium | reverse complement strand
CTCGAACCCGCGACCCCCTGCGTGACAGGCAGGTATTCTAACCAACTGAACTACCAGACCGTGCTTGTTAGCGGATGCAAATATACAGTCCTTTTTTAATATGGCAAATGTTTTTGAGATAAAATACATTTAATTTTACTTCTCAAAAAAACTATATTAAAACAAGATGCTTTCAATATAAAATTTACCCTCTGCCAGAAGTGTTAAACTACTTATAAAAGACTTGCCAGCTCACCTATTTTTTGTAATTTTATATTAATACCATATCGGGGTGCTTCATTGATTGAATGCTGAGAACATACTCGATGCTTAGGTGGATAATGCCAGCTAAGGAATTATGGTGGCAAATGGAATTATGGTTCTAAAATCATAATTCCATTTGTTTTTTATATGTATCTTAATCCTGCTATTCAAATTAAAGATTCCCTGGCTTAATTTTATGCTAAACTTAAAACAATGATTAAACTTTTACGGTGGTCAGTCATTTTAATTATATTCCCATTCATCTCCAGGCTACACGCCCAAAACCTTTCAAAAGAGGAAGTATATAGAGCTATCAAGGATATGCCATCCTTTTCCATATACAAAGACAATTATTTTATTAGCGGAATCCCTCTTAATAAGGATATCAATAAAAACACGGCAGATTTAAAATATCAAATCAGCTTTAAACATCTGTTGATACGCCATAATATGCCATGGAAAACCTACCTATTTGCTACATATACCCAAAAAGCATTCTGGAATGTTTATGAACTCTCCAGCCCTTTCCAGGATATTAATTTTAATCCGGCAATAGGACTTGGTAAACCTTTTTTTGATAAAGAAGAAAAAATAAATGGTATCGCTACATTCATGTTAAACCATAATTCCAACGGCAGGGACAGCAGTTCTTCCAGAAGCTGGAATAGTGCGAACCTTAAATATCTAACAAAAATAAATCCCAGGACTTTTGTGAGCGTGGAAGCCTGGTTCCCTTTTAAATACAAAAAGAGTAACCCGGACCTGTTTGATTATATAGGGTTTACAGAAGTTAAGGTTTCATACGATCTAAAACCGGACACTTATATTTTTGAAGTGATGCTTAGAAAAGGGGCGCAATGGGACTGGAAAGGATCGGTAAGGTCCCGCCTGTCTTACAACCCTTTTAAATCAAAGAACCAGTATTTTATGCTGGAGTGGTTTGCTGGCTATGCCGAGAATCTTTTAAATTATAAACAATTTACAAGTATGCTACGGATTGGGTATGTTATAAAAACAGATGAATTTGACTTTCTCAGGTCAAAACAAGTAGATTAAAAAGGCAGTATAACTTAAGCGGTGTTAGCAGGTACTCATCCAAAGTTCTACCGGTAATTTTTATTATTAAACTCTTTAAATTTCATTATGTTAAACTATTCATAATCTCATGGTAAAACCCAATCTTTTTTGTAACTTTATTATTCAATCATACGGGGTGCTGATCATTTATTTGATGGCTGAGAATATACCCGGAAACTTAGTTGGATAATGCCAATTAAGGATGATGATTAGCAAAAGGAGCTATAATGTGAAAAACTATAGTTCCTTTTGTGTTTTCTGATGTTTCCTAACACTTATTTTAATCTTATGCTGTACCTTGAATAATAATCCAAAGTTGGGAGAGTTTGCGTTAAATGGGATAGAAATTATAAAAAATGAGACCTCACAGGTTTCAAAACCTGTGAGGTCTAAAATAACATTTGTTATTCTTCATAAGTTTGATCCTTATTTCCTTATTCATCTTTTCTTAAACTTCCAACTCAATGTTCTGGTTTCGGCCTGTAAAAGGGATTCATTAAATTCCGCATCATCTTTAAAGGAAGCTTTTTTAAGTAGTTGTTCTTCAACTGAAATTTCGAACTCTTTTTTTTCAAAACACCAGGGTTCTACGGTAATGGAATGGTCTTTATTTTGATGGAGCATATATTCTTTCTTCTGTATGGTCTTGTTGATTTCAACAGAACGGCCAAAGGCAGGTATTTCATCTTTACATAAAATAAGGGAGCACCTGTCGCAAAATCGCAATACATCATAGGCATCTTCAGCTTCATCAGCTTTAATATTATAATATGCATAGTATGCTTTCCGGATTTTTTCCTGGGAGGCAAAAAATTTTTCTAATTTCTTAGTAATAAATTCTTCACGATTGTACAAAAAATCAATGTGTAAGGAAACCAGCATAACCGTCCACTTCGATTTAAGGGCCGCCTCATTCAAAACCCGGTGAGCCCTCTCCAGTATCTGATCCTCAGTTTGGTGATCTTCCGTAAAATCAACTGGCATTCCCAGATGGTTTAAATAAGATTTCTCTTTAAAGTTCAACTGCTGGTCATCGTGCTCTATAACAGCCGTAAGAGTTTCCATCCACAGCAGCGGACGCAATTTTATTAAAAGTTCATTAGCAAGCTTCCCTGCAAGGATACCATGCGCCGCCTGGTGAATAATGTGCCAGCCTTCAGATGAATTCCTGACAATCATCTGGATTCATATGTAATACGGTAAATGATTCCCCGGCTATCGTCTGATACCAGCACCGAACCATCTTGTAATTCTACAATGGCCACTGGCCTTGCAAAGTGGGCTGTTCCGCCTTCAGTTAAAAAGCCGGTGACAAAATCTTCTGACTTCACAGGTTTTCCGTTTTCAAATTTTACCTGCAAGATGTGGTAACCCGAAGCGGGTTTTCGGTTCCAGGATCCATGAAAAGCAACGAGTGCATTGTTTTTATATTCCGGGGGGAACATATTTCCTGTGTAAAAAATCATATCCATGGGTGCACTATGCGCAGTAAAAAGTAATTCGGGATTTTCGGATTTAGCCGCGTATTCTTCCCAGGTCATATTTTCGGGTTCATCGTTTTCATTGAATTTACCATCTCCATAAATATACGGCCAGCCGTAATCTTTCCCTTCTTCAATTCGGTTTAATTCTTCTTTCTGCTCATCATCTCCCAACCAGTCAATTCCGTGGTCTACCCCGTACATTTTTTCTGTTTCCGGATGCCAGTCAATACCAAGCGTATTCCGTAAGCCTTTGGCAAAAACCGTCCTGTTGCTGCCGTCGGGATTGGCACGCACTATGGTGGCACTTTCCTTATTGGTTTCCTTACAGGCGTTGCAGGTACTGCCTACAGTGATGTATAACATAGTATCCGGGCCAAACTTCAGGGTACGGTTTGGATGTTGTCCGCCATCAGGAAGGTCATCTATTATTTTTTCGAGCTCCCCTACCGAGCCATCTTCATTTAATTTTCCACGGAAAACCTCTTTTACAGTCACCAGGTAGAACATGCCGTCATGTATGGTTACACCATGCGCCCCTTCTTTGTTGATGATTTCATCTTTCTTGTCCGCTTTCCCGTCATTGTTTGTATCTTTTAATCGGTACACCTTTCCTTCCCGGGAAGTTACATACACATCTCCCTGCGGGCTCGCTGTCATCATTCGTGCTTTACCGAGGCCTTCTGCGAACTTGGAAATCTGAAAGCCATCCGGCATTTTTAATTCCGCCAGTCTCTTATCCGTTGCTTCAACAGATTCCGGTTTATAAATATTTCCGGTGGTTGTTTTGGAGATTACGCCACTTTTTTCCTGTGACCATGCTCCCACCATAAAAAATAGAAAAACAAGGGTTGTAATTTTTTTCATAATATAGAATTTAAATACTGAAGTACCAGTACAGGGAAAGTGAAAGACTATGCTCTCATAATTACAGTTCAATTTCTATGAAAATTTAGAAATAGGGGTTCTGTATTAAAATAAAAAGTTGCTCTATGAGATTGGAGGCTGGTTATTATCTATTGTAATGTCAACCGATGTTAAGTTGAGTGTAACAGATGTTAATTTTATTGCTTAATTTATTGTTTTGCCCCCGCTTCCGCTAGCGTCCACGCTAGCGGCGAAGGAACTAAAAGTTAAAAGTCATTCAAAATGAAATAGTTTTTATTTACTGCGGATCATTAAAATGTAAGATTTTTACTATATTTATTTAATGAGTAGGAACTATAAATTTCATAATAAGTCCGGTTTATATTTTATAAGCTGTGCTACGGTTTATTGGATGGATATATTTACAAGAGATTCATACTATTCTATTTTGGCTGATAGTATTACTTACTGCAGAAAAAACAAGGGAATGGAAGTCTATGCTTATTGCTTTATGCCCAATCATATACATTTAGTTTTTCGGTCTTCTCTTGAGGACCCTTCGGGACTTATACGTGATTTTAAAGGATACACAGCTAAAAAACTTATAAATGCTATTGAAGAAAACCCACAGGAAAGCAGAAAGGAATGGTTATTATGGATGATGGAAAGAGCAGGAAAAAAGAATGCTACTGTTTTAAAAAGACAGTTTTGGCAACAACATAATAAACCTATAGAATTATGGTCAGACAAGGTTATACAGCAAAAAATTGATTATATCCATAATAATCCGGTTGAAGCTGGTTTTGTTACAGATCCAATAGATTGGAAATATAGTAGTGCCCGAAATTATCAAGACGACCAAACTGTATTACAAATAGATAGTGATGGATATTTACTTGGTTTGTCTAAGCTATGATGCCACTAGCCAAGAGGCTAGCGGTAGCGGGGGAAGCTGGTTTTGTTACAGACCCAATAGATTGGAAATATAGTAGTGCCCGAAACTATCAAGACGACCAAACTGTATTACAAATAGATAGTGATGGATATCTACTTGGCTTGTCTAAGCTATGATGCCACTAGCCAAGAGGCTAGCGGTAGTGGGCCTTTCAATATACTTAAATGCCACTAGCGTGGACGCTAGCGGTAGCGGGGAATTCCATCCTAACCAAGTTGAAGAACTAGCTAAAGTACTTTGCCAAAGTGGTCCAGACTCAGCTAAAAGAACAACTTCTGCACTAATAGCAGGCGCAGCATATATAACAGCAGGAATAGCATATAACGCTGTACCAGTACCAACAATGGCATAACCATGTACTTTAGTTAACTCCATGGTTGTTTTATAATCCCTCTTCATTTCATTATCAAGTTTAATGGCTTCATTGGCATAAGTGCTATTTCCACTTGATAAAGCAGCTTCTTTATAGGCTAAAGTTTCTTTAGTTTCAAATCCAAACGGGGTCATAAGATTATAGTTTGCTTCTAACCATAAACGAAAGTGCTCACCCCAACTCAATTCTTGATCATCTTTAACAGATTTATATTCTAACCCTTCAAGCTCTATCATATCTATTGTCCGATTTCCGCTAAACTGATATGGTGACCACCATGGAAATTTACCTGCCAACGGATCCACCGCAAAAAACCGCCCCACCCTCGGGTCATGCATCCTAAAGGTGTAGTTTAAGCTGTTTCCCTCGCCTTTGACCTCGTTATCCATCTCTTGTCCCTGGAAGCCGTATCGGTAATCAGAGGTGTTTCCATGGCGGTTCGGTAAGAGCATCCCAAAGGCCTGCTAATGTTTTATGTAAAAGAACGTATGTTAAATATATGATTTTAATATTAAACCAATTGTGGTTAGGTAAGATTTAGCTACGCTGAGCCTTCGGTTTCTCACTGTGTTCGAAATGACAAAAAATTATATTGCGCAAAGGCAGGAAATCGAAGATTCGACGGAGTCAAACTTTGCGCAGCGGGGGTAACAAAACTCCCAATTTTACAATTAATAACACCGAAGCTATAGACTGAAAATAAAAAAGCACCCATAAAATTTATTTTTGAATGCTTTTTTTGAAAATGTATATTAAAAAACGGCTTACTCCTGAAATCGCCTATCTATAAGCCATTGCTTGGGTGATGTGGAAAACTGAGCTTTAAAATCCCTTCTGAAAGTAGATACAGACCTGCCGGTTAGATACGCGTAATCTTCAATATTTAATGATTTACTATAATTATCATTCATAAAAACACGAAGACTTTTTCTTTCTTTATTTTTAAGGGTCAGTAAAGCCAATGTGAAGCATTCGTTATCATGTGAAGCCCTTAAAAGATGCAATAATTCAAATAACTTCATTTTAGTGAGCTCACGTGTTGGTTTAATATTATTGGAATAGAGTGACCTTAAAGATTCCGTGAATAATTTAATATTATCATAATAATGTAATATACAATGTGAGACCTGTTTTTCTCTGCTACATTTTAATTTCAACGAATTTATAAAATCTGCAATAATATCATCTTCAAAAAAATAAACAATTGCTTCAAAATTAGCGGTTGAAGGAACAATATCAGATATGGTATAAATGCCTTTAGGTAAAAAAACCATTTTATTCTCAGGGACTTCAACAAAAGAGCCTTCCTGAGTTTCTATCCGTAATTTACCTTTTAAAACTACTGTTAAAGCATGTGCAGAGACATATCCTTCTTTTTGAAATACAGGTTCTTTCAGGTTTTTATAAACCATGCATGAAAGCCCGTCTACCAATATTTTTTGAATATCGGGATTCTGATAAAACTGTTGAGGTAAAATTTTAAGCATGTTTGCAATATATATGTACTTGGACGAATTTTTCGTTGCAAACTAACAAAAATTGTGTTTTTCGGTCATAAAATTAAAAATTAATTTAATAATTGACCACTTTGGGTTCCTAACACTACGAATTACTATTTAAAAAATTGAATCCCCTTAATTTAAGATAATAAAAGTAATTTCACGCAGAAATACTTTTATACTCAGCTTTTTTACTTCTCTATTTTCTGTTCATATATAAACTGTGAAAGCTCTTTTGTAAAGGAATCGAGATCTTCAATGGACTCTTTCATATTATTAGCAATATGAGTTAAATCAGACTGACTTAATTTGATATTGTTTAATAATTCTGTTAGGCCGATTATATTTGTTAAGGGTTGTCTTACTCTATGGGAAGTAATGAACATCATTTTTTCCAGCGACTTTATATGTTCTTTTTTTTCAATTTCAGCCTGTTTCTTACCAGTGATATCAATTGACAGAATGAATATACCTTTTGGCACAGGATGTATTTTAAGTTCAAACCATCCTACGGACTTATCAGGAAAAACAAATTCATTTTCCATGGTGGAAGATATACGTTGAGACATACATTTTTGCAGTACCTTAAACATTTTTGTGTTTTCAATACCGGGGTATTTTTCCATCATTGTATGTCCGAGTAAATCTTTCTTGTTGGCATACTTGCTATGTTTGAGCACAGAATCATTGATGTAAATGTATTTCCAGTCAAAATCAATTAACTGGCAACCTTCAATAACATTGTCTAGGGTTTCGGTATCCATTTCATACTTAATTAGATTAGGAGCATAAATAATATGTATTAAATATATGAAAAATATGGATTGGTAAGATTTTGTTTACTTATTAAATTGTAATCCTGTAAATAGTAGATTTAAATTTTTAAGGATTATTAGAAAATCTATCATCATCTTAATGAATTATTTTATGGCTATTCGTTATCACTTTTTTTAAATATGTTTCCAATTTCTTTTCCTATTTTCTGTACTGTTTCAATACCTTTGTTTAAAGGAGCTACAGAAATATCATCATAATTTTCATTTATGTCTAAATCATAGCGCTGCGGATAAATAACCAGCCGACTATTTGATGCAAAATGTTTTTCCAGTTTGGCCGGAATTTTTTCGAGCAATCCCATATAAGAAGCCGATCCTTTTCTGGCAGATACAAGTACAAACAGGTCATCTTCTTGTATATTCCTTGCCAATACAAGAAAATCTTCCCAATCATCAAAATTATGAATAGTAAAGCTGGCAGCCATTTTAGTTTTTTTGATAAGAGTTTGAATTGTCTGTTTTGTATGTGTTTCACAATATAATGAAATCGGGATGCTCAATTCCTGTGCAAGCTTTACAGTTTTTCCGAACCAGAATTCAAAACCATTTTCTCGTTCTGCTAAAGGAGGCACCACAATAAAAATCCTTTTATGTAACACAAGTGGTTTTTCAAGGTGGCAGATAAAGGTAGTTTTGTCTGTATTACTTAAAATACTATCAACTTTATCACCTATAAGCTTATCTAATATTCCCGGTCGGCGGGGCCATCCCAGAACAATAACATCGGCCATTATTTCCTTTGCAATACGGCTTATACCGCTGGCAGCATTATGGTCAATGGTAGTGATGATATTAACAAGCGTTTCGGAAGCAGATGCTTCCTTTACAAATTCTTCAAGTTTGTTTCTCGCTTTAAGTATATTTATTTCAGCTTCTTCATTATTGGAAACTACTGACAATATGGATACCGGGTTAATCGATTTTTTATCTTTAATAAAAATCGAAAATTCAAGGAGTTTATCAATATTTTCCATATTTGCAATTGGCAAGAGGATATGTTCATTGGTTATTCCATTAGCCTTTTGTAAATCTGTAGTATCATCTTCCTGAAAAACAACAATCTTTCGGGCTGCTTTTTCTGTAGCAAACGATGCCACGATACAGGTAACCAAAATAAGGATAATGGTGCCGTTTAGAATATTGTCATCCAAAATACCTGCTTTGTAACCTATAAGGATTACTGCGAGTGTTGCTGCGGCGTGAGCACTACTAAGTCCGAAAATAAGCTGTCTCTGTGCCTTTGTGTATTTAAAAATCAATTGTGTAAAAAAGGCAGCAATCCACTTGCCAAACAATGCCACTACAGAAAGAGTACCGGCCACGATCAGGGCTTCAGGCCCGCTTAAAATAACATTTATATCAACCAGCATTCCCACACTTATCAGGAAGAAAGGAATAAACAAAGAATTACCAATGAATTCTATTCTATTCATCAGAGCCGAAGAATGTGGTATGAGTTTGTTTAATGCCAGTCCGGCAACGAAAGCACCGATAATAGGCTCTACACCAGCTACTTCAGCTAAAAAAGCTGCAAAGAAAACTACAGCCAGAACAAAAATATAATGGGAGTGTTTTTCACTTTCCATTTTACTAAAAAACCATTGCGCTATTTTTGGAATTACAAAAAACATAATGGCTGAAAAAATAGCGAGAGAGATACCTAGCCTGATCCAGAATTCCTGGTTAAGAGTGCCTTCACTATTACCCATTATAACAGCTAAAATAATCAGTACTGCAGTGTCTGTTAAGATTGTTCCGCCCACCGTAATGGCTACAGCCTGATTTTTTGAAACGCCTAGTTTACTTACTATGGGGTAAGAAACAAGTGTATGTGTAGCAAACATACTGGCTGTTAAAAAGCTGGCGTTAAAGTCATAGCCCAGAAAATAATAGCACACCGGAAAGCCAATACCTAGTGGAAAAATAAAGGTAAACAAGCCAAACAGATAACTTTTATTTCTGTTTGCCTTAAACTCGTTCATGTCCAACTCCAATCCGGCAATAAACATAATATATAGCAATCCAATGGTGGAAAAAAGATCAATCGCAGAGTTCTTTTCAAGTATATTTAGTCCGTAAGGGCCAATGATTACACCGGATATAATTAAACCTATAATTCCCGGAATACTGAGTCTCTTTAATAATATGGGGGACAATAGAATAATTAAGAGTATTAAGGAGAATATTAATACCGGATTACTTAATGGTAATTCAAATTCATGCATTAAATGTTCAAAAAAATCTGTCATCGTATTCTTTCTATTTAATTGCGGTTAGTGTCCGGCGTTAATCAGCTTTTAGGTTTGGGCGTTTAAAACAACAAAATAACACTTAGGTATTTCATTACACAAATTTATTAAAGATAAAGTGTGAATTATATCAAAAGGAAAATAATGGCAATATTTTAACTAAATAATACGGTTTTTAATGCCCGGATTTAAGGTAAAAAGTTGTTTTTATTCCCGATGCTGAGTCCGGGCCAACCCATAGATTAAATTTACCGGGCTCCAATACTTTTTTCATTGTATTGTTTACAAACATTAAGTCCTTTGTGTTTAAACTAAAGCTAACTTCTTTTTCCTCACCTTTTTTAAGATGTATTCTTTTAAACCTTTTTAGTTCCTTTACCGGCCTGGTAATAGTGCCTACCACATCCTGAATATAAAGTTGTACTACTGCATCACCATCTTTATTGCCTGAATTTTTAACTATCACGCTCACTTGAAGCTCTTCATTAGCGCTTACAGAGTCACTGGAAAGTTTTAGATTGGAATATTCAAAATGTGTGTATCCTAATCCGTATCCAAATGGAAAATGAGGAGTATAACCTGCATCCAGGTAATGTGAATTATTACCTAAAGAACTTTGCCAGGCACCAACGGGGATATCATCAAGATGCACAAATGTACTGTCTGCCGGCCTTCCGGTATTTTTATGATTGTAATAAAGCGGTAGTTGCCCGGCTGTTTTTGGCCAAGTTACCGGCAATCGTCCACCTGGTTCTTTTTCACCATAAATCATATCATACAATGCCGGTCCACCCATTGTTCCGGGGTGCCACATCATCAATACTGCATCTACATCGTCAATAATGTTTGTTATGGTAATAGGCCTTCCAGCCATGATTACCAATACAACAGGTTTTCCTGTTTTAGAGAGTTCTTTTATAAGTTGTTCCTGTGCCCCGGGTAAATCAATATTTGCCCTGCTGTGTGCTTCGCCGGAAAGTATGGCCTCTTCTCCGCCTATAAATACAATTACATCGGCTTTTTTTGAAGCGGTTATAGCTTCTTTAAAACCTTCGGTAGATTTATCCCTGCTGTATTTTAATCCGGGTATAAAAGTCACACTCTTATTTTTAAAAGAAGTGGCAGGGGTTACAGAATGTTCTGCTTCACCATCAAATGTCCATGTGCCTAGTTGTTCTCTTGGAGCGTCGGCTAAAGGACCGATCATGGCTATTTTTACATTCTGTTGTAAGGGTAAGATATTGTTTTTATTTTTTAATAATACAGAGCTAATTATAGCTGCTTGTTTTGCTTTTTCAAGGTGATCAGGGGCATATAAATTACCATCATGATCGGCAGGTTTATAAGGATTTTGAAATAACCCTAATTTAAATTTCACCCTCAATATATTTTTCACATAAAAATCCAGTTGATCCTCAGATACCTTTCCTTCGGCAATGAGTTCTTTTATGTGGTTTTCATAGGATTGACTGGTCATTTCCATATCTAACCCGGCATTGAAGGCTAATTCTGCAGCATGTTTTTCATCGGCAGCAAAACCATGGGGTATCATTTCGGTTACCGAATTCCAGTCACTTACCACAAAGCCCTCAAACTTCCATTCATCCCTTAAAATATCACTCAAAATAAATTTGTTGCCTGATGCAGGAATTCCGTTTAATTCATTAAAGGACGACATTATAGTTGGAGCTCCGGCTTCTATGGCTGCCTCAAAGGGAGGTAAATATACATTACGGAGCATTGCTTCATGGATTATGGTTGTATTATAATCCCTACCACCAATAGCTGCACCGTAGCCTAGAAAGTGTTTTGCACATGCAGCCATACTTGTAGGATCGCTGAGGTCATCACCATGGAAGCCCTCTACATAGGCTTTTCCCATTACAGAGGCCAGATAGGGATCTTCACCGGGAGATTCCGCTATACGGCCCCAACGGCTGTCCGTTGCTATATCCAGCATAGGGGCAAACGTCCATCTTATTCCAACTGAAGATGCTTCAACAGCAGAAACGCGTGCACCTGTTTTTGCAGTTTCTGGATCCCATGAAGCTGCAAGTCCCAGTGGAATCGGAAAAATAGTTTTAAATCCATGTATGACATCCCTGGCGAAAATGAGAGGTATTCCATTCGGACTTTCTTCTATGGCTATGCGTTGCAGTTCGTTTACATATTCAATATTCATCACATTGAGAAAAGCACCTATATGTCCCTTTTTTACAGCTTCTTTAAGTTCTTCAGGCAGTACTTTTGTTCTGCTGGAAGTTCCTCTGAGAGCAGTTTGCCCTATTTTTTCATCCAAAGTCATTTTAGAGAGTAGTCCATCAATTCTTTCTTCTATATAAGTATCAGTTTGAGCTAAAGAGATTCCGGGATTAAAAAAGGAAATAAGAATAATGGCAATAAAAAGAAACCTGGATATGTTCATGTGAATGTAATTTTGTTTTGGTTAGTGAAAAGCGAAAATATAAAATCTTTTGGATATAGTCGAAACTATATGCTGTCTATCAACCAGAGAAGGTTAAAGATATTTCTTAGGCTTAAAATCACAATCCTATATTCCAAAACCTAAGGGGATAGGGTTTTTAATTTTTTTAGGTTAACCACTGCCTTTAGGAATCTTTAACAAGCACCTTTTTACTTATATTGGCAGCCTTATAGATTGCTTCAATGACTTTCATATCCTTATAACCTTCTTCTCCGTTAATATGTTTCGGAAGGGGTTTATGATTCAATAGTAATCTACTAATACCATCCATTTGGGCTGCTTGTTGGTTGATAACGGGAAAATTAAACTCTTTTTCACTACTTCTTCCTCTGAAAGGTCCATAGCTTACTGCTGGGCTGAGTTCAAAAAAACCTTTATCTGCCGATGCATAAAGCCGGTCAAGATTGCTCATGTATGAACTTGAAGATGTACATACAGTACCACTTGGAAAATTTAATTGCCAGGTGACGGATTCTTCTACCTCTGAGAATAATTCAGTTTTTGTTACCGGTCCGAACTGAGCTGTTACAGAAGTTGGTTCTTCGCCTAAAATATACCGTCCGGCCTGTATACAATACACCCCTAAATTCATTAGTGGGCCACCACCGGACATTTCTTTTTTCAAGTGCCAATCTGCCGGATCAATTCCTTCTAAACTATAACCGAGAGATACTTCTATTAATCGCACCTGGCCCAATACTTTTTCCTGTCCAAGCCTCCTGAGTTCCTGATGGTGTGGTTCATAG
>CALGUD010000108.1 GCA_937901915.1 uncultured Flavobacteriaceae bacterium | reverse complement strand
TGGGCAACGCGGTCCGCCCGTATGGTTGGAAGGAATTATTAAAATCTGATGATCGGTCATGAAAAATACTTGCAAAGTGCGAGACGGGAGAACTATGCCCCAAAGGCAGGTATTTTGCCAATAAATGACCGGACAGTACGCCAAACCGAAGAAAAAGTCAGGTTTAGGTCACTAGAAAAATAGTGCCGTTCAAAGACAGGCACAAAACCACGGCAGATCTGCCAAAATAAAACTCCACGACAAATACGAAAAAGAAGGCTTTCCCCATAGACAAAGACCGGATCCGTCAACAAGATATTCATCCCTGGCCTATCGGCGGGACGAATACTTAATTATTCCGTTGTGGTATGCTGACACTGATAATGATACGTATGGCAATCCAAATGTTTCTATTTCGCAATGTGATCAACCCGCAGGTTATGTTCCTAATAATTATGACTATGATGACACCAACAACCTGATCACCGATATCTTGCCAATTACCTGGTATTATGATTCTGACGGCGACGGTTTTGGAACTTCTGACAGTACCAAATATCAAAGTAACCGGCCGGGTGGTTATGTAGATAATAATTCGGACCAATGCCCTGCACAAAGCGGCTCGGACAATGGTTGTCCCAGCCCGACCGACCAGCGCCTGGTTTTAAGTAATGAAAATTATGTTTTTACCCGGTCCTATCAAATACCTTTACCAAGTAGTGATGACATAACTTCCGATTCTGATGTTATTGAGGCAGTCACTTATTTTGATGGCTTAAGCAGGGCCAAACAGAGCATAGCCATAAAAGCCGGCGGACAGCATCAGGACATTATAACTCCTGTTCAATATGATGAATTCAGCCGCCAGGTAAAAGATTATTTACCGTATGCAGCTACAAGTAAACATGGAGAGATCTTTACCGATCCTATGGGAGATGTATCGGATTTTTATTCATCCAAATACGGGCCTACGCCTAATCCGTATTCGGAAAAGGGAATGGAGGCATCACCATTAAACAGGGTATTTGAGCAGGGAGCCCCTGGCAGCACATGGGCTGTTATTCAAAATAATGATACCGACCATACCATTAAATTTAATTATCTCTACAATGGCTTCCAGGAAGTAAGGTTGTTCGAGGTTGATTTTATATCAGGGAACACAGAAAATCCACAATTGGCCTTAAATGGATTTTATACAGAAAATAATTTGTATAAAACGATTACAAAAGATGAAAACTGGACTTTAGCCAAGGGTAAAAACCATACCACCGAAGAGTTTAAAGACAAACAAGGGCGCGTTGTCTTAAAAAGAACTTATAATTACACTCCCCCTGAAACAGAGGTGGAAGGTCAGCACAACACCTACTATGTTTATGACAGATTCGGAAACCTAACCTATGTGATCCCTCCAAAAGTAAATACAACAGATGGTGTTTCTAGCACCGAACTTAGTGAACTCTGTTACCAATACCGGTACGACAGCCGCAACCGGCTGGTTGAAAAGAAAATACCGGGTAAAGGTTGGGAGTACATTATGTACAATATACTCGATCAGCCGGTACTAACGCAAGATGCCAATTTAAGGGATAATGGCCAATGGCTCTTTACCAAATACGATACCTTTGGTAGGGTGGCCTATACAGGGACTTTTCCTTCCGGGGCAAGCAGGGCCGACCGCCAGGCATCCCAGGATGCTTCAGGAGCATATGAAACAAAAACGGGCAGTTCAATAACTGTTGACAATAGACCTTTGTATTACACCAATGGGGTATTGCCAACTACAAACCTGAGCCTGCACGCCATAAACTATTACGACAATTACACTTTTGACCTGGCGGGGCTTACAGTTCCTGCCGGAAGCATTTATAATCAAACCATTACCACCAATGTAAAAGGACTTCCTACAGGCAGCAAAGTAAGGGTGTTAGGTACCAATCACTGGATTACAACTCTCATGGTATACGATATTAAAGGAAGGGCCATTTATGCAGCCAGCAAGAATGAGTATTTAGGAACTACAGATATTGTGGAAACACTTTATGACTTTCCGGGTAAGGTTATAGAAAGCAAAACCACCCATACAAAAAATGGCAATACGCCTATTGTAACCATAGATGCTTTTACCTATGACCATGTGGGCAGGCTGCTTACTCAAACCCAAAGCATTAATGGGGCAGTAGCCGAGCTGATTGCAGAAAATCACTATGATGAACTGGGGCAACTGAAAAGCAAAGGAGTAGGAAACGTAGCAACCAGCTCAAGCCGCTTACAAAACATAAATTATACCTATAACATACGCGGGTGGCTGAAGGGAATTAATGATATAAACAATTTAGGAACCAATCTTTTCAGTTTTAAAATAAACTACAATACCACAGAACTGGGTGGCGGAAATGATCCTCTATACAATGGTAATATTAGTGAAACTCTCTGGAAAACCGCCAGTATAGACCC
>CALGUD010000107.1 GCA_937901915.1 uncultured Flavobacteriaceae bacterium | reverse complement strand
AAATACGAATTATTTTACTGATAATCAAGTGTTTATGTTACTTCTGAATACGCCTACATAAAATCTTCTTGTCATTTTACTTTTTAATTACCATTCCCCTTTTTGGTTAGGTGCAATTCCCCCCATTTTAACAGAATAACCTTTACTTGTCAAAATAGCCGATTTAACCCTTCCTGCTATAGTACCAATGCCTTTAATTGTTAATTTTATACTGGAAGAAGAAGCTTCATCAATTGTTATTGAATTATTCTTTTCAATTGTTATTGCCACAGGCATATTCTCATTTTTGATAACAATCTTTTCATTAAATGGCACTATACTAATTTCATTTCCTTTTTTATCAATCCTACCAATTTGATTCAATATTCCTTCGCTAGATGTTAATCCGCTTTTAATGAGTTCAATTTGTTTTGCTTCCTCTGGATTATTTGTATCCAGTTTAGATATGTGTTCTTTGGCTTTCTTTTCACTAAAAGATTTAATTGTCCTGTCTTTAATTGTTGCACTTTCGTTTTTATTTAGTGCTCCAACAATGGAAGTTAACATGTCTCCCATAGTGAAATTGTCAGGTAAATTATTTACTATTTCATCAACATCGGATTCTGTAATTTCAACAGGTTTCTTCTGGTTCATTTTTTCTCAATTACAATTCTCAACATTTGAGCAAGGCTTCATTCCATCTGGATCAATAAAGAATACAGATTTATTATGGAACCTGCCTTGCAGGCCAGATTTATGTTTTCTGCTCATAAATAAATATACTGAAAATCTTACATTTTTATGACTTCAAAAGAAAAAAAACTACTCTATTTGAATGGCTTTAACTTAGTTCTTTGCCACTAGCGTAGACGCTAGCGGTAGCAGATGATTCAATTGAACTATACCAGAATATAAAACGTCAGTTGATACCGGCGTTTTTGTAACAAATATTCATTCACTTCTTTAATCTTACCATTAAAACATCGTGAGACCCTATTGTTGCTTTTAAATTTTTAGATATATTTCCCAGTTCCTTATGATTGAATAAATCTCTGATTCTATAATTCTCTTCGGTGTTTAATCGCTTGCCATTTACATCGTCACCAATGGAGTGTCTCTTCCAGTCAAAATCAAGTTCCCTGGGATCATCACTCATATTTACAAATACCATCGCCCATTCATCTTTATCCAACGGTTTTACCCATATTTCAAATTCGTCTTCATTGGTAAAACGTAGCGCCTGGATACCAAGTTTGTCCTGATTAACTGCAATGACTTCTTTATTGGTGAGTGTTTTTACGGTTTCCTTATTAGCAGAACGTACATCATTTCCCAAAATTAATGGTGAGGCCAACATACTCCACATTGCAAAATGGCTCCTATCCTCAGCAGCAGTCATCCCGTTCCCTACTTCCATCATATCAAAATCGTTCCAATGACCCGGACCGGCAGCTTTACGAATATCTTTCCGCATATTGATTATTTTCCAGACACCCCATGACGACCACGAGCCGTGGCCTACTTCACAATCCCAGCAATTGATGATGTCGCCGGTAACCCTCCACAAATGTCCGACCTTTTCTCCCCATTTCCATGGATCATTATCACCCCACTCGCAAATACTGAAAACAACAGGCTTTCCTGCTTCGTATAATGCATCGCGCATTGTTATATAGGATTCTTCTGCGTTTAGCTTTCCGGTATTGCACCAATCATATTTCAGGTAGTCTACTCCCCAGGAAGCATATAAGCGCGCATCCTGATACTCATAGCCCCTGCTTCCGGGATAACCCGCGCAGGTTTTACTGCCTGCACAATTATACAATCCAAATTTTAATCCTTTGGAATGTACGTAATCTACCAAAGCCTTCATTCCGCTCGGAAATTTTTCTGGGTCGGCTACTAAATTTCCATTTTCATCACGCTCCATGGACATCCAACCGTCATCCAAAACAATATATTCATAACCCGCATCTTTATAACCATCCCTCACAAACGCATCAGCAATTCCTTTTACCAAATCTTCGTTAATATCAGTAGCAAAAGTATTCCAGCTATTCCATCCCATTGGGGGAGTTTCAGCCAGACCTTCAAACTTTTGTGCAGAGGTACTTACCCATACAAAAATGGCCAGGGCGTATATAATTTTTTTCATGTTCAAGTAATTAACAATGAACAAATATGTGTAATAAATAGATTAGATAAGAAATATTTTCTTTTTTTGGAAAGATACTATTGGGAATTGATAAAATACTACAACAAGTCCGGGCAATGACTTATACTGAGATTATTACATAAATTTAACTGAATTATGATCGCTCCACCACCAAAGTCCCGTCTTTTATTTCAACAACATAACATTCAAGGTCAATTTTAAAATAATCTTTATAACCTTGTGTAATGTCTCTTATAAATGACTTTACGGCTGAGCGTTTTAGGAGATTAATGGTACATCCGCCGAATCCCCCACCCATCATTCTGGACCCCAATACATTAGGATTATTTCGGGTGAAATCTACTAAAAAGTCAAGTTCCTTACAGCTTACTTCATACAGCTTTGAAAGGCCGTGATGTGATTCGTACATAAGCTCTCCGAAAGCATGCATATTTTCCTGTTTCAAAGCATCACAAGCCATGCCTACCCTTTCATTTTCTTCAATAACATACTCACATCTTTTAAAAACCACTGGGGGTATTTCAGTCCGTACCCCATTCAGCATAGCAGAAGTCACATCTCTAAGATGAGAAACTTCAGGGTACTCCTTTTGGATAACAACAACACCTGCTTCACATTCATTTCTGCGCGTATTGTATTCAGAGTCGACTAATGCATGTTTTACTCCAGAATTACAAAGTACAAACTGATACTCCTCCAAAGGCAACGGAATATAATCATACTCTAATGAGCGGCAATCCAGTTTAATCGCGTTGTCCTTTTTTCCCATCATGCTTGCAAACTGATCCATAATACCGCAAAGTACCCCGGCAAAAGTGTGTTCTGCCTTTTGAGCATATTTTACCTGGTCTAATTTACCAATACCTAGATCAAATAAAATATTTAATCCGAAAGCCACTCCACATTCTAAAGCTGCGGAAGAGGATAATCCCGCACCTACAGGAATCGTACTGGTAAAAACACAATCAAACCCTTTAATAGAATAACCTGCTTTTTGGTATTGGTCAACAACTCCCAAAATATAATTTACCCAGGATATATCACTTTTTATTATTTTATTGATGTCACATTCAAATTTTTGATTGTAATCCATTGAAAAAACCCTGAGTTTTTCCAGATTATTCACAGAAAAACCAAAAATCATATTCTTATCAATTGCTGCAGGGAGTACAAATCCATCATTATAATCGGTATGTTCCCCTATCAGATTAATCCGTCCGGGAGAACTAATAAGCAACGGATTGCTTTTATAAATAGATTCAAATTTAGATACTACACTTTCAATATTGTTCATATTCTGCGAGAAGTTATTCTTCAAAATTAAAAATAATGTGCTTGTTATGATTTGTAATGGAAAATAATTTTATGCAAGTTAATTAATTTGTATTAACAAGCGTCAATACCCAATATGTCAGGTTTAGCTAACAAATATTCTACTTATTTTGACTGATAATTTAAGGCATACATTTTAAATAAATATTTTATTTCAGATTAATATTCACAGAAATATAATTTATAAAGGGATCATCTATAATTATCATAGCATCTTATTTTTAATAATCCTGTTAATTGAACAGGATTGCTAAGTACTAATTATTAATTTTTTAGCCTCATTTCATTACCTTTGCTCAACTTTAAATATATTGCATGATCAAATCTATGACCGGTTTTGGGAAAAATGTTATACAGCTTCCCACCAAGAAAATATCAATTGAATTAAAATCACTCAATAGTAAAAGCCTTGATCTCAATGCCAGGATCCCCTCGCTTTACAGGGAGAAAGAATTATATATGAGAAATACCATTGCCAATTCACTGGTTCGGGGAAAAATAGATTTCAGCTTATATATAGAGATTACAGGTGAAGAAACTACTACCCAGCTAAATGAAGGTGTTGTAAAACAATACATAAAACAACTTAAAAATGTTGTAAGTGGTGAGGAAGTGGAACTATTAAAAATGGCTGTAAGATTTCCCGATGCCCTGAAAACAGAGAGAGATGAAATTGATGAAAGCGAATTTCAGGTTATTGAAAAAGCACTTTTAGATGCACTTGAAGAGATCAATACATTCCGAAGTGAGGAGGGAAAAGTTTTAGAAAAGGATTTTGTAGAGCGCATTCAGAATATTAAAACCCTCCTGGAAGAAGTCAAAAAAATAGATCCTGATAGATTAGCTTCCATACGCGAACGATTAGAAAGGGCAGTTTCTGAAATTAAAGAAACTGTGGATGAGAACCGTTTTGAACAGGAACTTATTTATTATCTTGAAAAATATGATATAACTGAAGAGAAAGTGCGTTTGGAAAACCATCTTGATTATTTTATGCAGGCAGTAAAATCTGAGGATTCGAATGGAAAAAAACTTGGGTTTATAAGCCAGGAAATAGGTAGAGAGATCAATACTATGGGATCTAAAGCAAATTTTGCCCCAATGCAACAGATTGTGGTGCAAATGAAAGATGAATTAGAAAAAATAAAAGAACAGTTACTCAACGTTTTATAAAACCAGCACCTTTAATAAGGCTTAACTAAGCTTAATGAACGAAAAAAAAACCAATACCGGCGGCAAACTCATTATTTTTTCTGCACCATCAGGAAGTGGTAAAACTACAATTGTAAAGCATTTGTTAAAATATCCGGAATTGAATCTGGAGTTTTCCATTTCGGCCGCTACACGAGAACCCCGGGGTGAAGAAAAACACGGTGAACATTATTATTTTTTAACGTTAAAGGATTTTAAGCAACATATTAAAAACAGTGATTTTGTTGAATGGGAAGAAGTTTACCGTGATAATTTTTACGGAACCCTGAAAACAGAAGTAGAGCGGATATGGAAAATGGGTAAAAATGTGATTTTTGATATTGACGTTGCAGGCGGATTACGTATAAAAAGAAAGTTTCCGGACGAAGCATTAGCCATTTTTGTGAAACCACCCAGTATTGATGAATTAAAAATACGTTTAAAAAAACGTAAAACTGAGAGTGAAGACAAAATAAATATGCGTGTAGCCAAAGCTTCTGCCGAATTGGCTACAGCCCCATTGTTTGATGTAATTATAAAAAATTATGACTTGGACATCGCCAAGAAAGAAGCATATGATTTGGTAGCAGAATTTACGGGTCTAAAAAATTCATAGTTAATGCTTAAACAGATTTTAAATATACATTCAAACCACTAAAATGATGCCGAAACAGGTTCAGGATAGGAAAAAGGTAGGGCTTTTTTTTGGTACATTTAACCCTATGCATGTAGGCCATCTTATAATTGCCAATCACATTGTGGAATACAGTGACCTGGATGAAGTTTGGTTTGTTGTGACACCTATGAGCCCATTTAAAATTAAAAAAACCCTTTTAGACAATTATCAAAGGCTTGAAATAGTACACAGGGCAACAGAAGATTACTTATTCCTGAAACCTAGCACTATAGAATTTGATCTACCTCAACCAAACTACACAATTAATACACTGGCTCATTTGGAAGAAAAGCATAAAAATTATCAATTCTCACTCATTATGGGAGAGGATAATTTAAAAAGCTTTCATAAATGGAAAAATTATGAGGTAATATTAGAAAATTACAGCATCTATGTATATCCCCGTATTTCTGAAGGCACAACAGAAACAGGGTTTAAAGAGCATCCAAAAATACACTATGTAAATGCACCTGTAATAGAGATTTCTTCAACTTTTATAAGAAAATCGATTAAAGAGGGAAAAAACGTTCGCCCTTTGTTACCACATTCGGTGTGGGAATATTTAGATGAAATGAACTTTTATAAAGAATGAATTCCTATAAAGCCGGTATTCTTAAAACCTGTCCCGGGTATATTTTATCAGGATGTTTCAGCATAGGCTTATTCGCTTCAAAAATAACCGGATACTTCATAGCATCTCCATAAACAGCTTTTGCTATTTTACTTAAGGTATCTCCTTTTTCTACCGTATGAAAAGTGGCTTCCCCTCCTGTATTTTCTACTTCCATTTGATCATCAACAGTAGCAATACCCTGGCTGTTACCTACCACTAAAATAATTTTTTCCTTAGTTGCAGTATCAGGGGCTTTCCCGGTAACTGTAACCAGATCATCATCAATAACAATTTTTAAGTTTTCTGCTTTCAAACCCAGATCTTTTATTGTTTGTTCAATTTTGGCAGCTGCAGCTCCCTCACCTGCTTTTCTGGCGGCTTCTCCGGCAGATCTAATAGCGTCTGAGGCAGTTTTAACATCGGCTGCTTTTTCAGCGTCAGTTTTCATACCAAATATTTTAGCTCCTGCGTTTTTAACAAATGAAAATAGTCCCATGATTAAAATTTAATTATACGTTATTATTGACTTAGATGAAATGAACTTTTATAATAAATGCTTTATGATTGTTTGAGATTGGGAATTCTAAGTACCTGCCCCGGGTAAATATTATCGGGGTCTTTCAACATAGGCTTATTTGCTTCAAAAATAACAGGATACTTCATAGCATCCTTATATACTTTCCTTGCAATTTTACTTAGGGTATCGCCTTCAAGGACTGTATGATACGTAGCTTCTTCCTCTTCTTTTTCAACTTCCATTATATCCCGAACAGCCGAAATACCTTCGCTGTTACCTGTTATCAATATTATCTTCTCCTTTGTTGAAGTATCAGGTGCCTTTCCGCTTAGAGTAGCCAAACCATTATGAATAATAATTTTCAAGTCTTCTGCTTCAAGTCCCAGATCATGAAGCGTTTGCTTAATATTTTCGGCTGCAGCGACTTCTGCAGCGACTTGCTCATTTCCTTCTCCCGGTTTAATTTCCTTTGATGCAGTTGCAACTTCTACTGTATTACCAGTTTTGGAAATATTGTTAAATATTTTTGCGCCTACATCTTTAATAAAAGTTATCACTCCCTGTCCCATAACCTCATAATTTACATTATTCTATATCTCTAATTTACAAAGTTTCCTTACCTAAATTTATCGTTAACAGCACTATTATTAACTTGAAAACACAATAAATCCATTCAGGAAGGAAATCTCTATCTATTTCCGGGTAACTTTCGATCTCGGATCTTAAAAAAGAAAAAATATTAGCGTTTTCTATAAATACACTGATATATATCGCCAATTCTATAACCTATTCCAACTTTAAAAAAATGAAGTTGATCATTAGAAGTCATGTAGGGTGATTTATTAGAAGATTCAGGTTTTACGAAATCATACTGAGCTTGTAAAAAAAATCTATTGGTAATATCAAAAGCTATTGCGAGGTTCAGGTTTAATCCACTTTCGGTTGTTTTTAAATTCAAATCTTCCGGGTAATCCGGGTTAAAACTGTTAATTCCGGATGCATTAAATGTAAGATAGGTATATCCAACACCAATTGATGGATGTAAAAAGGGCAAAGCTTGAATATTAAATTCAGTGAAGAGTCTGGGTTGTATAATATTCGCAGAAATATCTAAAGGTTCGTCAATATTCTTTTTAGAATTATTAAACATCCCACCATTTATGGATACCCCGAGGTTTAGAATATTGTTCCTTATAAAGCGGTATTTCAATCCTACATCAATAAAACCATTAAATTTCTCTTCTATAAAATTATTTTCATGTGAAATTGGATGACTTAATTCCACATTCAACCTTGAACACTGTGAAAAAGAATTGACAGTGTATCCCATTAAAAAAACTAAAAAGAGCATATACTTCATATTTCCTCGCATATTTTAATTGTATGTAAGTTGAGTTTCGAGTTGATTAGGTCGTTTAAATATTAAGACCTTACTAATTCTCCGTACATAAAATATTTTTTTCCATCTGTGGCTTCAGAATCCGTAGATTCGTCATAACCTACGGAAAAAGTATCCGGATTTACATCCTCCAATTTTAGAATTTTTGTTTTTTTTCCTTTATAATAACCGTAAAAATAAACATTCGAATGATCGCGGGCATAATTGCGCCCAATAGGAAGAAAAGTATGTGGATCTGCACCGGGAACTTTAATTAGTGGATCTTCCAGGTGATAACAGATAATATACACATGGTCTTTATCTCTGCAAAAATCACCTTCTTCGTGGTTTACTATCTCAAAAGTTTCAAGGTCCACAGATTCTGTCACTTTTTTATCAAATATGAATAACCTAGAATCATCCCTGCCCACGGTATCTGTGAGAAAATTAAAAGTTTTTGGATTGGCCCCGTGCAGGATTCTATCTCTATAGTATATTTGATATTCATCTTGTCCATAACTATGAGCAATACTGGTAAATGTTGCAGCATCACAATTTTCCAGTACTTTTCCATCTAAATATACATGTTGATTATCTTTCCAGTATAAAGGAAATATTTCTTCCTGTGTTTCTATTTTTACAGCTTGAAACGTAGTTGGATCAGCCTCATTGATGATTTTCCCATTATAAAAAACATGATTTTCATCTATAGCATATGTGGAGTCATCTTCAAAAGCTTTAAAGTTATGTGGCAAAGCATCAGTGACTATTCTGCCATTTAAGTAAACCGAAGTTTCTGTTTTAAAATACCCTGTGTTAGGGATTCCTCTGTTTATGTTATAGAGTAATTTGGGAGTACCAGAAATTAGGATAATTATAGCTATGATTACAGCTGACCATAATAACCAACTGCTTGCTGCTATACCAAAGTAATTAAAGTTAAAAAGCTTAAGAACAGCAAAAATAATTACAGGATAGCCAAGAAACAACATTGTAGATAATATAGAGCTCTTGTTATCCTGAAAACCAGGCGCGGCAAACATCATGGGAGACATCATTACGAATCCGCCCCACGGTAATAAAATAAGGGTAACAATAATATGGATTAGAATTTGCATATAATTCTATAGCTTTTAGACATTGTTTTTATAAATATACTCAATATTCAGAAAGTAGAAATCCCCTTTTATGATGATTTATAAGTTTAGGATTCTGATTTTTAAGACCTCACAGGTTTTAAAACCTGTGAGGTCTGGATTTAATAACAGACTCTTCCCTAATCAAGGGAAAGAGCTTTTTTTTGGTATTTTGTAAAGTTCCACCCTTTTAGCTGGGGCAAAGAATCATTTTTATTTTTGATTGATTCTTCCTTTATAGACTACATTTAGGAATGATCCGATTTCATTTCGCTTCGCTCATGAAACCGGGGCAGAAAGTTCATCCTTCAAAACAAACGATCCCGCCGGGGCGGGATTAGTGAAGCCTGCCGATTTCATTTCGCTTCGCTCATGAAACCGGGGCTTCACTAAAAAAAACCGCTCCCTGAAAGAAAGGAGCGGTTTTCAAACTAAATAACCAACCAAAAAAATCAACTAATTAAATTTTTATATATTTTCTTTCACCTTTACGTTCTACGTTCATCTTTTTATTGATGATCTTTTTACGCTTACGTGATGATGTATCTGCTTTTTCTTTTACCTCAGAACCTTTTAAATATTCTATATATCCCAATCCTGAAAATTCATATACAGTACCGGAATCCGGATGAAACAATTCTATGGTTCCATCATCTATAACGTACAATTCAAAATAATCATTACCCAGATAATCATAATCTAATGTTAAAGTTTTTAGGTACGGATCCCCCGGAACATCATACACTGTATAAATACCTTCATAATCCCATTGGATGTCATTAACAGGTGTTCCGGGTACATCTATTGATGACAGGAACGTATCTCCATAACCATCGGGAAGGAAGCTTAAGAAATTTTCATCATCAAATTCATTTAAAGCACCTTCTTCGCTCACATATGTCTTTTCCCAAACAAGGTATTCCTGCAGGAAATAATGAATGTTATCATAAAACACATAATCATAATCAAAAGTACTGCGCTGATAACCTGTAAGGTAATAAGATGTATCACTTGGCCTGTGATAAAATTCTAACTTATTTCCATTTATTTGAAACACTTCCATTTGCCATATTCCATCCAGATCATGATCAACTTCTAATGTCATACCATAAGTATCATAATAACCCACATCAATTCCGAACCCATTACCGGTTGAGCCAATCCCTGCCAAATTATTATTGGCTAAAAATACACCTCCGTCAAAAGATACTGTAAATGCTTTTTGTAAAAAGGGTACTTCTCCATTTCCTTGTGTTTCATGAATATTTACATACCATAAATCATATGAGTGTAACATTTCATCAAGCGTAATAACAGGTTCTGGTTCTGGTATATATATATATTCTTCTTCTACTATAACTTCCTTGTAGCACGAAGTAGTGATCACTCCTACGAGAATAAATCCGAAAATTAACTTCAATGTTTTCATGGCTTTATATTTTATGGTTCTGTTTCACATAAACCAAGCATCGTGCCAAAATTTTAACTAATTGATAATCAATATATAACCATTGTGTGAATTTTAACTATTTTTGATGTAACGAAATTTAATTTATGTCTGACAATACAAAATTTGCAGTTATTGGAGGTGGTAGTTGGGCTACAGCCATAGTAAAAATGCTTTGTGAAAATCAAAAAAAAGTGGGTTGGTACATGCGAAGTGTTTATATAAAAGAACACCTCATTAATGAGCAGCACAATCCTAATTATCTAAGTTCTGTTGAATTTCATACAGAACAACTTAAGCTAAGCAACGACATTAATGAAATTGTTGAATTTGCGGATTATCTGATTTTCGCTGTACCTTCAGCATTTTTAAATAAGGAACTGGAAAAATTAACAGTTTCATTAACGGATAAAGTTATTTTTTCGGCTATTAAAGGAATAGTCCCTGAAACCGGACTCATTGTGGGGAAGCACTTTAATGAAAAATACCATATCCCCCTGGATAATATCGGGGTAATAACAGGTCCGTGCCATGCCGAAGAAGTTGCTCTCGAAAGACTTTCTTACATAACAGTAGCATGTTCTGATGAGGAGAAAGCCGGAATAATGGCCAAAAACCTTTCCTGCAGTTACATAAAAACAAAAATATCTGATGACATTATTGGCACTGAATATGCAGCTATGTTGAAAAATATATATGCCATTGCAGCAGGTATTGCACATGGATTGGGATATGGCGATAATTTTCAATCCGTTTTAATGAGCAATTCAATCAGGGAAATGCGCCGGTTTATTAAGCGGATTCATAAAATGAAACGCAATATAAACGATTCGGCATACCTGGGAGATTTACTGGTTACAGGATATTCTATTTTTAGCCGGAACAGGATGTTTGGTAACATGATTGGCAAAGGTTACACCGTAAAAAGTGCTATGATGGAAATGAGTATGGTTGCCGAGGGCTATTATGCTGCAAAGAGTGCCCACCTTATTACTGAGTCTCAAAAATCCAAAGTAAAAACACCTATAATTGATGCTGTTTATAGTATTCTTTATGAAGGAAAAGAGCCCAAAAAAGTTTTCAAAAAGCTAACTGAAAAATTGGATTAAAAAAATAATATCGTGAACCCTTTAGTAACTGCACAATGGCTCTTTAAAAATTTAACGGATCCGGACCTGATCATACTTGATTCCAGTCCGGAGAGCAATGTTGCAGGGCTTATTCCCAAATATCCTGGTATTCAAATTAAAGGTGCACGCATTTTTAATTTAAAAAAATCATTTAGTGATCCGGATAGTGAATTGCCAAACATGATACCTCATCCGGATACCTTTTCTGAAGGATGCCGAAAACTTGGTATAAATAATAACAGTAAAATTGTAGTATACGACAATCTTGGGGTGTATACCAGTGCAAGGGTATGGTGGATGTTTAAAGTAATGGGACATAAAGATATTTCGGTGCTTAATGGCGGATTATCAGCCTGGATAGAGAGCGAGTTTCCCTTTGAACCTGCAAATGAATCATTGGACTCCATAAAAAAAGGAAATTTTAAGGCGGTTTATAATCCTGAATTAATTAAAAATGCCGACTTTATATTAAAGAATATTGATACTGATGAATGTAAAGTTATAGATGCCCGTTCTGAAGGCCGATTCACCGGAAAAACTCCTGAACCTCATGAGAATTTAAGGAGTGGACATATACCAGGGTCGTTAAACCTTCCATTTGAAGAAGTATTAAAAGACGGATATTACCTGCCCAAACCTGAATTATCGAATGTTTTTAAAAGATTAAATCTAAATGATGATCCACTGATTTTTACTTGCGGGTCAGGACTTACAGCTTGTATTATTCTCCTGGGGATGGAACTGGTATCCAATAATAAAAAATTTCTTTACGATGGTTCCTGGTCCGAATGGGGCCTAAAGGAAAGTTATCCTGTTGAGCAATAAAGTACTACTTTGAATGCTCTAATAGCCAATCATAAATATCATTTCCACCATATACCCTTAGCCAGGTATCGTGCCCCATATCTGCGTGTATGGTAAAGCGAATATTTTTATGGCCCAGTTCCTCCAGTTTATTCATGCCTTCATAGAAAAAACGCGTTTGTACTACATTATCACGTCCGCCGGCAAATGCCCATATAGGTATTTGAGCCTTTGCAATAGGTTCCATTAAATCAGGATGTCCCCAACCCACTACGGGATTTATGGCTGCAAAAAGATCGGGATGTTTACTTGCAATATACCATGTACCCAAGCCTCCATAGCTTAACCCGGACAAATAAAACCGATTGGTATCTACTTGATATTCTTTTTTAACATGGTCTAACATGCCTAATAAATCCTGTTCTGATTTGTTCCAACCATCTCTCGATTCAGAAAATGGTATGGAATCAAAACTAACAGCCGGTATAGGTTGCATTTTTTGGCTCATTAATCCAGCATCTCCCCTCTTAGGCACACTATCGCCTTGTAAGCGTATTGGTATCCATTCTTTTTTTCTGTTTGTTAAATAATCTAAGCCCAGAGTGTCCCTTCCAAACATATGCATCTGAGGTACGATCATCACAAAAGGTAAATCTCTTTTTTGTATCCATGCTTCATACAAGGGGCCATGGATCATTACGTAATCCAATTCATCTGTTCCGTTACCACGTTCACCATCACCATGCAAAAACATAAGCACGGGCCATTTTTTTTGAGGATCCTTACCATAATTTTTTGGTAGATACACAAAATATTCACGTGCTGCATTGTCAATTGTGCTTGTATAGGGTATTCTTAGTAATTGTTCAGTAGAAGTTTGCTCCTCTTTAGCAGTCTGGTTGCAGGAAATCATAATTACTAACAGGAGCAGCAGAAATACATTTTTCATAATTTGATGGTTATTTGACGGCGATAAAAATAAATAAAAGTGTTAACTATGGTTGTATAATAGCCAATTTTAACGTTCTTACAGAAATCCAAGCCCTTCCAATTTGAGTTCGTAATCGTATTGTAAATCCGGATGTAGTTTTGCTATTTTCTTTTTTATTGCCTCCAGTTCCCTGTTATATATATTCTTAAGTACATATAAATATTTTCTTGGATTGATAAAATCTTTGAGCTTTTCAGAAAAATACAACAACAATTCTGCTTCGGTTATTTTATTTTTCGAATACCGAATATCTTTTTTAACAGTTCTCAGAATTTTACGAACCCCTTTTATAGTAGTAGAATTAGACCTGGTATTAATTTGACGGAATTGTTCATCAATTTCAGATTTTATAGAACTTATATACGCTTCTTCATTTTCAGATTCAAATAAAAGATAGGTAAGTAATTCTTTATTTTCTTTTTTGAATTTTGACAGATTAAGGCAAATTTCAAGGAGTTCATTGTGGGAACGGTGTTTTAATTCGGTTTTTAGTTCTTTTACAGTGACAGCTTTCATGAAAACCTAATTTATATTTCTACAACTTACTCAATAATTTTAGAATGTTTCTCAATTTCCAGAAGAAGTTCTTTCCGGTATTGACCAATCTTAAAATCATCAGTTTTAAATACAGCCTGATATTCTTTTAAAACTACTTCCAGCAATTGTTTTATACTTTCAATATCAAAATACATTTTACCGGTACGTCGGATAAAATAATCCTGAGGGGTAAGCAGCAGCTCAAATTTAGCACAAAAAAGTAATTCTGCACGAACTAAACGTGAATGGCAATCACCTTCACCTAAGACATTATAAATCTGAAGGATTTGTTCTGTTTGTTTCCCATACACACTGGTTAAATACCATCCGGTATAATCATCAAACCCTTCTTTTTTAAGCTTTAAATTTAGTGAAGAAATGTAATTTTTGACTTCCTTATAATTTTTCCAGGGCCCGCCAACTAATCCTATATTTTCAGTAGCACAAGTTTTAAACTTTACGTTATAGTCATCGTTCATTTTATCAGCAACAACGTTTACAACTCTATCGGCCATTTTTCGATAACCGGTTAATTTTCCTCCGGCTATACTTATCAACCCGGATTCTGAAATAAAAATTTCGTCTTTTCTCGACAATTCGGAAGCCGATTTACCTTCTTCATGTATAAGAGGCCTTAAACCGGCCCAGGAGGAGATAATATCTTCAATTTCCAAATGAATATCCGGAAACATTTGGTTAATGGCAGTAATGAGATATAGTGCATCTGTTGTGTCTACTCGAACTTCATCCTTGTCATTGTAATAATTGGTATCTGTAGTACCTACGTAAGTTACTTTCCCTCTTGGAATGGCAAACATCATCCTACCATCGGGAACATCAAAATATACCGATTGTTTTATTGGTAATTTATTATGTGGAAAAACCAGGTGAACCCCTTTGGTTAAATGAAGTTGCTTCCCTTTTTTTGATTCATTTTTTTCCCGCAACTCATCTACCCAAGGGCCTGTTGCATTGATGACATATTTGGATTTTATTGCATACTCTTCACCCGTAACCCGGTCTTTTACCTTTACTCCGGAAACTATACTATCGGCATATAAAAACTCTGTTACATTCGTATAATTAATGGGTGTACCATTAAAGTGAAGGGCGGTTTTAATGTTTTCTAACGTAAGGCGTGCATCATCTGTGCGATATTCTGCATAATAGCCTGCTCCTTTAAGGATTTTTTCGGGCAGTAAAGGCTCCAGGGCAAGAGCTTCTTCTTTTTCCAACATCCGTCGCTGATCCTCCCCTTCAACACTGGCCAGTATATCATATACTTTGAGGCCGATTGAGGTAAGCCATTTACCATAAGTACCATTTTCAATAAGTGGCAGCAGCATCTTTTCGGGTATAACAAGGTGCGGGGCCATTTTATGCACAATAGCCCGCTCTGACCCCACTTCTTTTACCAGCCAGAAATCAAACTGTTTGAGGTAGCGTAGGCCACCATGAATAAGTTTAGTGGACTTACTGCTGGTTCCCGAACTAAAGTCACCCTTTTCAACCAAAGCAACCTTCATGCCGCGTGAAGAAGCATCTAACAAGATTCCTGCTCCGGTAATTCCACCGCCAATAATCACCAGGTCAAACTCAGTTTCTTTAAGTTTTCCGGTGATTTTATCTCTTTCTAAGTTTGTAAATGGTATTGGTTTCATGGTCTCTCTTAGCCTTGATTCATTTATTATCTGCCTTTCACTCCCTCGACTTGTTCTATAGATAGAAAGGAGGAAATTATTTTAATTTTCTTCCCAGTTCATGGTTCGTTTTACGGCTTTTTGCCAGCCGTTATACATTTTTTTCCGTTTTCCTTCAGTCATTTCCGGTTGGAATATTTTATCTGTTTGCAGGGTATTTAAAATATCTTCTTCTTTCCAAAACCCAACAGCCAACCCGGCCAGGAAAGCAGCTCCCAGAGCTGTTAATTCAACTGTTTTTGGCCTTACTACTTCAGTATTTAGTATATCTGCCTGGAATTGCATCAGATAATCATTTTCGCTTGCGCCTCCATCAACTTTTAAAGATTTTAATTTTGTCCCTGCATCTTTTTGCATAGCCTCTAAAATATCTTTTGTCTGATATGCCAGACTATCTAATGTTGCCTTAATAATGTGCTTCTTTCCGGTGTCTCTCGTGAGCCCGAAAATTGCTCCACGGGCATACATATCCCAATAGGGTGCACCCAAACCTGCAAATGCGGGTACTACATACACCGGGTTTTCGTCAAAAGACTTTGCAATCTCACCACTTTCAGCCGATGTTTCTATTATTTCCAATTCATCACGTAGCCATTGAACAGCAGCCCCTGCAATAAATATACTACCTTCCAGTGCGTAATATATTTTTTCATTAAGCCCCCAGGCAATGGTAGTTAGTAATCCATTATTTGAAACTTGCGGTTTTTCACCGGTATTCATTAACATAAAACAGCCTGTACCGTATGTGTTTTTTGCCATTCCTTTTTTTAAGCAGCCCTGACCAAATAAAGCAGCCTGTTGGTCCCCTGCTATACCGGTAATGGGTATATCAATCCCAGTTAAATTGTAAGCGCCAAAATGTCCTGAAGATGGCTTTACTACAGGCAATATACTTTTTGGTATATTTAATTCCCGTAGCAATTTATCATCCCATTTAAGGCTATTAATATTATAAATCATGGTACGGGAAGCATTCGAAAAATCGGTGGCATGAACTTTACCTTTCGTTAGGTTCCATAATAACCAGGTGTCTATAGTGCCAAAAAGTAAATTACCTCTTTCTGCCTTTTCCAGTGCTCCGGTAACATTCTCTAAAATCCATTTTATTTTTGTGCCGGAGAAATAAGAATCGATAATAAGTCCGGTTGTATTTTTAACATGCTCCTGCAGGTTCCTGCCCTTTAGCTCCTCACATATGGGAGCTGTACGCATATCCTGCCATACAATGGCATTGTAAACAGGTTTTCCGGTAATTTTATCCCAAATTACTGTTGTTTCCCGCTGATTGGTTATTCCAATGGCCTTGATCTGATTTGCACTGATATTATTCTCAGCAATCAGACGATCTAAAACCTCCCGTTGTGTTTCAAGTATTTCAACCGGATCATGTTCTACCCAACCTGATTGTGGGTAAATCTGCTTAAATTCCTTTTGAGCGATTGCGACTACCTCAGCCTGCCTGTTGACTAATAAAGCCCGTGAACTTGTAGTACCCTGATCCAGCGCAATGATGTATTGGTTTGGCATTGTTAAAAATAATCTTAAGCTTTAAAGATACAGTATTGCTTACAAAATTCAATTAACACCTCACCCAAAATTTCCTGGCAGTTGTGACATCACCCTGGGAGAGGTAGAAGCGGAAAGAGGCTGTCTAAAAAGGTATTAAAACTGTCCGTTCGAGCGCCAGTCCGACAAATCATTCTGGCGGGCACGCGTGTCGCTGAAGCTTTAGCGTAAGCACAGTCAAGAACTATAACCTTAGGTTTCCCCCGATGCATCCTTTAGATTTGTTTTATTAAAATCTTTATGGTTATGATGTTGAAAAGAGGGGG